>JAZQRF010000274.1:0-1738 GCA_045629485.1 Pelobium sp.
TCAATTCACAAAAAACGGTAACCGGGAAAGTATTTGTTCAGTTATTGCCTTATCGTTTTGTTGTTGTAGGTATCGAGTCTGATCATGATTTAATGAGCAGCAAGTACGGAACATACGGAGAAATGAACGAAGGTTACACTGGTGAGGATGTGAAAGGTTTCTCTAAAATATTTGGTAACCAGGTGTCTATTTGGCACAAAGTTAACGAGGGATTATAATGACGAAAATTAAAGCAGGAATTATTGGAGGTGCGGGGTATACTGGCGGTGAACTTTTAAGAATATTAGTAAATCATCCGGGAGTAGAAATAGCTTTTGTACACAGTAATAGTAATGCCGGTAATTTCATTTCTGATGTCCATACCGATTTATTGGGTGATACGGAAATCCGTTTTACTGATACCTTAACTCAGGATATCGATGTGTTATTTTTGTGTGTAGGTCATGGTGATGCAAGAAAATTTTTAGAAGCAAATCCCATTAATGATTCGATAAAGATTATCGATTTATCTCAGGACTTTAGGCTAAAAGCTAAAAGTTCGAAGCCAGAAACGGGTAGTCCTTTTGTTTACGGTTTGCCTGAGTTAAATAAAGAAGCGATTAAGTCGGCTAAAAATATTGCTAATCCTGGTTGTTTTGCAACTTGTTTGCAATTAGCCTTATTGCCATTAGCCAATGCTGGTAAATTAAATAACGAAGTACATATTACCGCTACGACTGGTTCAACTGGTGCTGGTCAGAAACCTGGGGCGACTTCTCATTTTAGCTGGAGGAATAACAACATTTCGGTGTATAAAGCTTTCGAACATCAGCATCTGAATGAAATCGGCGAAAGCCTTCTTCAATTACAGTCTAACTTCGATAAGGCTATAAATTTTATTCCTTACCGTGGAGATTTCACCAGAGGGATAATAGCTTCTATTTATATGGATAGCGATTTAACGCTGGAAGAAGCCGAAAATATTTATCAGGATTATTATGCTGATGCTCCATTTACGCATATCAGCAAAAAAAATATTGATTTAAAGCAGGTGGTGAATACCAATAAGTGTTTTATTCATTTAGAAAAACATGGTAATAAGCTGATGATTCTATCCATAACAGATAATTTATTAAAAGGAGCTTCTGGACAAGCAGTACAGAATATGAACTTGATGTTTGGTTTGGATGAGAGGGAAGGACTAAGATTAAAGGCAGCGTATTTTTAAGTTGAAGGTATAAAGTCAAAAGTAGAAAGATGCAGAATTACAAAGATCTTTTAGTTTGGAGTAAATCGCATGAACTGGTTTTAAAGGTTTATACACTTACTAAGGATTTTCCGAAAGAAGAAACTTTTGGATTGGTTAGTCAACTAAGAAGAGCAGTTACATCAATTCCAACAAATATTGCTGAGGGATCAGGTAGATTTACACAAAAAGATTTTGCTTCATTTTTGCAAATATCATTAGGGTCTTGTCAAGAAGTCGAATATCTTGCGTTCTTATCTACAGAACTTAAATTTATATCTAAAGCTGATTTTGATCTTATTAATAAATCAATTGGTGAAATTAAAGCAATGCTAATTTCATTAATTAAGAAGTTCAGACTTTAAACTCTGAACTTTCTACTTTAAACTTTTAAAAAACATGAAACTATTCGACGTATACCCACTTAACGATATTGAAATTGTAAAAGGACAAGGAAGTTTGGTTTGGGATAATAATGGACAGGAATATTTAGATTTATATGGAGGTCATGCC
>JAZQRF010000275.1:0-17579 GCA_045629485.1 Pelobium sp.
CATCTATTACCACAAAAGAACTTGCTCAAAGCCCGGTCGCTAATATTACCAATGCACTGGCAGGGAGGTTACCAGGTTTAATTACTGTACAACGTAGTGGTGAACCAGGAAGAGACGTGTCAGATCTATATATTAGAGGTAGGGCTACCCTTAATAGTACGGCACCATTGGTCACTATAGATGGAGTACAAAAGGACTATAGCGCAATCACCACTTTAGATGTTAACGAGATTGAAAACATCACTATACTTAAAGATGCTTCGGCTACTGCTCTTTATGGTGTAAAAGGCGCCAATGGAGTTATAATTGTAACCACTAAAAGAGGAACAATAGGCAAACCAGCAATCAGTTTTAGCACACAAACAGCGCTACAAACACCTACAAGATTACCTAAATTTTTAGGGTCTTATGATTTTGCGACATTATCCAATGAAGCTTATTTAAATGATAATCTAAATGGAATTCAATTGCCTTATTCAAATGAAGCACTAGAAGCTTACCGCACAGGAAGTGATCCCTTAAAATATCCAGATGTTAACTGGTTAGACGAAGTATTAAGAAACTCCTCTTTTACACAGAGTAACTTTAATATTAGTGGCGGAGCACAACAGATTAGGTATTTTGTGAATGTGGGCTATACAGGTCAGAACGGAATGTATAAAACCGAGAAAAATGACCAATATGATTCAGATTTTAAATATAAAAGATATAATTTTCGTTCGAACGTTGATATAGATTTTGATAAAGATTTTTCTATTGGTCTTAATTTATTCGGAGGTATAGAGAACAGAAACTATCCTAATGTAAGTGCCGCTAATTTATTTGGTTACCTTACTCGTACCCCTCCAAATGCTTTTCCGATAAAATACCCTACTGGTTATTGGGGAATTCATCCTACCGGTTATACGAATGCGATGGACAGGATAAACTCTACTGGCTTTAGTCAGGAGTTTAACTCAAGTTTATCAGGGATGATTACTGCTACCCGGAAGCTTAATTTTATTACTCAGGGATTCTCTGCAAAAATAAATTTCTCTTTTGATGGTTATTTTAATAACACTTTCCAAAGAACAAAGTCGGTACTTAAAGCAGTTTACAATGGCATTGGAGATTATGATGATCCTAGTAATTACAGTTATAGAAGTACAGACCAGCCTTTAAGCTCCCCAGTATCAACGTACAGTCAAAATAGAGACACCTGGTTTGATGCTTCTTTAAATTATAATAGAGGTTTTGGTAAGCATGAATTTACAGGGTTACTATTAGCGAATAGACAACAGCAAGTACGTGGTGGCCAAATTCCTTTTGTTTCCCAGGGTCTGGTTTCTCGCGTGGCTTACAACTATGATAATAAATACTTTGCTGAATTTAATGCAGGTTTTAATGGGACAGATAATTTTGCTCCTGAGAATCGTTATGGCTTTTTCCCGGCAGTATCTGCAGGTTGGGTAGTCACACATGGTAAATCTATAATAGATTTCTTAAAGGTAAGAGGTTCTTATGGTTTAACCGGTAACGACCAGTTAACAACAGTTAATCGGAGATGGCTATTTATTTCTGAGTACCAGAACGGCTCTGGTTATAGTTTCGGAGACCAGCTCTCTGCAATAAATGGAATTCAGGAAGGTCCAATGGCTAATAATTTAGTTACCTGGGAAAAGGCAAAGCGCTCTAATATTGGCATGGAACTCCATCTTTTTAAAGGCGGTTTATTAAATATTACCACCGATATCTTTTATGAGAAAAGATCAGATATGCTGGTGCTGCCACAAACCATCCCTTTTATGAGCGGTATTGTAAATGCTAATCTTCCGCCAGCAAATTTCGGTTTAACCGAAAATAAAGGTTTTGAGGTAGAAATTGGTCACCGCAGAAAAGTGGGTTCTATGAATTATTTCGTGAATGGAAATATGTCTTTCGCGAGAAACAAAATTTTGGAAATGGATGAGGAAGACCAATATTGGCCTAATTTATACCGTACAGGACATACCATCGGTCAGGAGTTTGGTTTAGTAGCAATTGGTTTCTTTAAAAATCAGGAAGATATTATTAATAGTAGGTCACAGGGATTCGGAAAAGTTATTCCTGGAGATTTGAAATATTATGATATTAATGGTGACGGCCTGATTGATGCGAACGACGTAACTGCTATTGGAGGTAGTCCAATACCAGAAATTATGTATGGTATTTCCGGAGGGTTAGGCTGGAAAAAAATTGATTTTAGTTTCCTGGTTCAAGGTGCTGGTAATTTCTCAGTAGTTAGGGAGTTAGAGTCTGCCTACGAATTCTATAACGGTGGTAAAGTTATGGAAGAACACCTTGGACGCTGGACCCCTGAAACGGCTGCAACAGCAAGCTACCCTGTATTACATAGCGGATTTAATGCTAACAACCATCAAAAGTCTACCTTTTATGTGAAAAATGCAGATTATATCAGATTAAAGAATGTAGAATTAGGCTATACTTTTGGCCAAGTCAAGCTCACTAAAACGAGAGGCTTTAATTCTTTAAGGGTATATGCTACAGGTATGAATTTGTTTACCTGGGATAGTGTTGGTGCTGGTTTTGATCCTGAAGCAGGTAGTGGCAGGTACATGACTTATCCACAGGTAAAAGTATTCAATTTAGGTTTTTCTGCTAAGTTTTAAAATTCGATATCATGATTAGTACAACTAAAAAATATACTTTAATCCTTCTGGCTTTAATTTTTACTTTCTCTGGATGTTCAAACATAGATGATTATTTAGATAAAGCTGAAGCAGGGGGAATGACACCAGAACAGGTGTTTACAGATTATACGCTTTCTGAGAGATTTTTGGCAAATGTGTATTCATCTTTAACCTCTGAATATAGTGTTAAATACAGCGCCGCATCAGACGAGGCTGAATCTCCACATGGTACAGCTGCAGAAAATGAAATTAATAACGGCGTATTTACTCCAGCCAGAAATCCATACAATATATGGACTCGTTTATACCAATCCATTAGAAAAGCCAATATCTTTTTAGAGAATGCAGAAAAAATCCCTGCTCTTAATAACGATCAGGTTTTAGGTAAACCGAGAATGAAGGGAGAAGCTCATTTTCTTAGAGCGTTTTATTATGCTGAATTGTTTAAGCGCTGGGGTGCAGTACCAATTATAGAAACTGTTTTTGATGTTAATGAGGATATGAATATTCCCCGAAATACAGTCGAGGAAACAGTTGATTTTATCATCTCAGAATGTGACAAAGCTACATTGTTATTACCAGTAGAATATACTGCTAATCATTTAGGCAGGGCAACTAAAGGAGCTGCAATGGCACTAAAAGCAAGAGTGCTATTATATGCGGCTAGTCCATTACATAATCCATCTGGGCAGGCAGGGAAATGGAAGGATGCTGCGGATGCTGCTTTAGAGGTTATGAATTTGAATCATTATGCTTTGCACAATGATTATAAACTCTTGTTTCATACCCGCATTTCTGATGAAATTATTTTTCAACATACTGTTAACTATGTAGATTTTTCTTTAGAAACATTTGTTCCTAGTCAGGGCGGACAGGTTGGTGTTGCGCCATTACAAAATATTGTAGATGAATATGAAATGGCAAATGGACAATTGCCTGTGTTAGGCTATAATAGTGATGGTACTCCTATTGTAAATTTAACCTCAGGATTTAATCCCTTACAACCCTATACAGGTAGAGATCCTAGATTTTACATGTCTATTCTTTATAATAATTCAGATTGGAGGGGAGAGAAAATCTTTACTTATTCCGGAGCACCAAGTGACGGTATAAATGGAGGATTTAATAATACTCCCACAGGTTATTATTTAGCCAAAACAGTTGATGAAAATTCTAGTCTAACGCCATCTAGAAGAAATGGAAGCCAATTCTGGATTTATATGCGTTATGCAGAAGTATTGCTGAATTATGCGGAGGCGATGAATGAATATTTGTCTACTCCAGATAAAAGTGTTTATGATGCCGTTAATGAAATAAGAAGCAGAACAGGCGTAAACATGCCTCCGCTTCCAACAGGATTGAAAAAGGAAGAAATGCGTATAAAAATAAGGCATGAACGTAGAATAGAACTGGCTTTTGAAGCACAAAGATTCTGGGATGTAAAAAGATGGAGGATAGGAGAAAACGTGATGAAAGAAGCTTATGGTATGTTAGTAAGTAAAACGTCTGGTGGTACTTATGAATATAAAAGATTTCTTGTTGAAAACAGGATCCATTCCCCGGCATTCGATTTATTCCCAATTATGCAAACGGAGTTAAATAGAAATAAGGCACTCGTACAAAACCCGGGTTATAATTAAGTTAAAAAAGATAAGTATGAAAAGACGCGATTTTTGTAAAAGTGTTGGAATGGCTTTAGTATTACAAGCTTGTGGTAAGTCATCTATAGCTACTTCAGAAGAAATAGAAAAGAAAACAATCTTTCGTTTTGCAGTAGCGTCAGACTGGCATTATGGCGAGGCTAATACAAATTATTTAGAGTCCTTTGATGCATTTAAACTAGCTTTTAAAGAGTTTAGTAAAGGCTCCCCTTCCGAATTTTTGATGATGAATGGAGATATTATTCACAATACCCCTTCTTTCTTAACTCCGGCGGCTAATCTGTTAAAAACAGCACACCAAAATATATACGTTACGCAAGGTAATCACGATAGGGTGACCGAAAGTGTTTGGGAAGAGGCATGGGGCATCAAGTTTAACCATGATTTTACAGTAGGTAATCAAGCAGTACTTTTAGGGACTACAGTTCTTCCCAACGGAACCTATACCTGCCCCAATTTAAATTGGTTTGAGCAAAAACTAGAACAGTATAAGAACGCACAAAATATATTTATCTTTTTACACATTACGCCGGTTAAATGGACCTCAGGTGCAGTAGATTGTCTGGATTTTCAAAAAATGTTGGAAAAGTATCCAAATGTGAGAGCAGTGTTTAATGGTCACGACCATGAACAAGATCATATAAAAATGTTAGGAAAAATACCATTTATGTTTGATGGACATATTTGCGGTAGTTGGGGAACAGCTTATAAAGGCTTTAGGATTGTGGAGTTAAAAGAAGATAATTCCATGGTCACCTTTATGATGAATCCATATAATCGGATCAATAGAACAACATTTTAGTAATTGAATATTTATTAAATAGCTTTTGAGCTCATGAAAAATAAAATTAATAATAGCTGTTTGTCAATCTTGTTGTTGATCATGACAGTTTTTATGGCCTGCAAGAAAAATAATTTCCTGCAGCAAGTACAAAATCCTAAGCCTTTCGAAAAACTAATAAGTTTGGATGATCTAAAGTCTTTATGGACAGGCGATAATAAATTAATAAGCAATGGTTTGTTTATCGAAGCTGTTGTAGTAGGCGACCCAGCCTATACTATCGATGGTAACATTTATTTACAGGATAAATTAGGGTCTGCCATAATGATAAAGTATACAGGTGAAAAATCTTTTCCAGTGGGTACTAAAGTAAAAGTAATGCTGTCTAATAAAGAACTTTCTAATACAGGGGGGGCATTTTTTCTCAATGCCATTGATGCCGTGGATAGCCTAAGTACGGGGCTGACTGCGATCTATCCTTTTGAAGGGAGTATAGAGGAGATATTAGAACAGCAGCATAAGTTACATGCAAGTTATATTGCTTTAAGAGACGTGGTCATAGAGAAAATTGATGAAAATCCTAATGCAGATATATTTCTTGTAACTGATGAGGATAATCATGTAATAAAGCTTTATGTACATAAGGGGTTAGATTTAACCATTCCTGAAGAAGCCAATTATATATCCGGATTTTTATCTGTAATTAACGGAGAAGCTTTTTTAAATATTCGTACACAAAGCGATATCGATGCCGTAAAAGCTCCGGAATACTTGATTTTTAAAGAGGATTTTGAACTGGGTAAATATAACCAGGTGGAGAATTTTGAGGAAGAACTGGGTACAGGTTCATGGCATTTCAATCAAGGTTTTGCAGCTCAATCGGTTAACGATTATAAAAATGGACTGCGTTCTGCCCGTATTTCTGGAAAGGCCACCGACCCAAATCAGGGATATGTTAGCCCTAACTATGATTTGAAAGGCCTGCAATCATTTTCTTTTTATTTTTCAGGTGCGAATTTTGGAGAAGGAGCAGGTAACGAAATTCCTTTACGTACAGTGGAAGCATATATATCTAAAGATAAAGGAGCTACCTGGGTGAAATTAGCTGAAGCCAGTGCTGCAAAAAATACATTTACAACGGTTACTGTGCCAGTAAATGCTGGTGCTAGAGAATTGGTACGTGTTAAAATTCAAAATTCTTCTCCGGTTTCCACGGCAACAAGTAATAGATTAAGAATTAATATAGATGATATTACATTCACGGCTATCAGCATTGTTAAATAAGAAAAATTAGGTTACTTAAAAGGGGAGCTCCTTAATGAGGAGATCCCCTTTATAAATTAAAAATTATGATGAAGAATGTTTTATTTGTGCTTTTATTATTTGCAGTGTTAGGATTGAAAGCTCAGGATAATGAATCTATAATTATACCCGCACCTGTAAAATTTATAAAAAATGTTGGGAAGTTAGATGTTCAAAAGCTAGGTGTAAACTATTACGGGTTTAAATCTACCCCCCAGAATCTATTGAATTTTACTAAAGGAATTATTGCTAAAGAAAAAGGTTCAGTAATTGTAAAAGAAGCAGATAGCTACCAAAATGCTCTTTTATTAAAATTAGAGACACAGGCGCAAATGCATGAGGAAGGATATTTTTTGAATGTAAATACCCAAGGGATAGAGATTAAGGCAAAAACAGAAAGAGGGTTATTTTATGGTTTACAATCTTTAATACAACTATTACTTAATGATAGTAAAGAAATTGCTTGTGTTACTGTAGAAGATTATCCAAGATATAAATATCGTGGATTACATCTTGATGTTGGTCGTCATGTATTTCCTGTTTCATTTATCAAAGAATATATAGATTTGCTAGCTCATTATAAGCTTAATTCATTTCATTGGCATCTAACAGAAGATCAGGGCTGGAGAATTGAAATAATTAAATATCCGAAACTTACAAGTATTGGGGGGTACAGAGAGCAATCTATAATCGGACGTTTGAAAACTCCTCCTCAAATCTTTGATGGCAATAAATACGGTGGATTTTACACGCAGGAAGAGGTGAAAGAAGTAGTGGCCTATGCGGCATCTAAATATGTTACTGTAATACCTGAAATAGAAATGCCCGGCCACTCACTCGCAGCATTGTCTGCCTATCCTGAATTGGCTTGCGGAAAAAATCCTGGTCCGTTTAAAGCATCAGATAAATGGGGGATTTTCGAAGACGTATATTGTGGAGGTAAAGAAGAAACCTACCAGTTTTTAGAAAATGTGTTGATAGAGGTATTGGCACTTTTTCCATCAGAATATATACATATAGGTGGAGATGAAAGCCCTAAAGCGAAATGGAAAAGTTGCGAATATTGTCAGAAGAAAATTAAGAAAGAAAAGCTTAAGGACGAGCATGAATTGCAATCCTATTTTATTCAGAGAATGGAGAAATTCCTAAATAAAAGAGGTAGAAAAATTATAGGATGGGATGAGATTTTGGAAGGAGGTTTAGCTCCAAATGCAACTGTAATGAGTTGGAGAGGAACCGAAGGGGGAATAGCTGCGGCCAAACAAAACCATGATGTAATTATGACTCCGAGTACCCATCTTTATTTAGATTACAGAGAAAGTAAATCTACAGAAGAGCCTATTGCTATAGGTGGATATGTATCTTTAGAAAAAGTGTATAACTATAATCCGACACCGGAAGAGTTATCCGTAGAGCAGCAGAAGCATATTTTAGGTGTGCAGGCGAATTTGTGGACAGAATATATCCCTACGCAGCAAAAAGTATGGTATAAGTTAATTCCACGTGTTTTTGCTTTATCAGAAATAGCATGGACGAGTTTAGAAAATAAAAATTGGGTGGATTTTACTCAAAACCGACTCCCGGTGCATTTGGCTAAAGTAGATGATTCTGATAAGGCCTTTCATGTACCAAGTGCAGTCGGAGTGATGGACACTACCATTCATGTTGAGAAAGAATACCTCTTAAATTTGAAAAATCCTGTAAAAGGAGCGAAGATGTATTATACAATAAATAGCTATGTTCCATATGATTTCGATTTTCTTTACGAAAAACCTGTAACCATTAAAGTACCGAAAGGAGAGCAAAGAATTGTGAGAGTGGTAGTTGTTACACCTTCTGGAAGAAGAAGTGTAGTAACAAAAACCGTTTTAAAAGGACAATAAGTTAGTTTTACTTAAGATAGCAATAAAAAAAGACGCTTTCCTGAAGCGTGTTTTTTTATTATGTAATTAAGCTAATTATTCTGCTTCAACTGGGAGTTCTACACCACTAACTGCAGCTCTTATTTTGGCTTCCAGTTCATCAGCTAATTCCGGGTTGTCTAATAGCAATTGTTTAACGCCATCTCTTCCCTGACCTAATTTTGTGTCGCCATAGCTAAACCATGAGCCTGCTTTTTTAACAATACCATACTCTACTCCTAAATCAATAATTTCACCAACTTTAGAAATTCCCTGTCCAAACATGATGTCGAACTCAGCAATTCTAAACGGAGGAGCTACTTTGTTTTTTACGATTTTAACTTTTACCCTGTTACCAGATACTTCATCGCTGTCTTTAATCTGAGAAATTCTACGAATATCTAAACGTACAGAAGCATAAAATTTAAGTGCGTTACCGCCGGTTGTGGTTTCAGGGTTACCAAACATTACCCCAATTTTCTCTCTTAACTGGTTAATGAAAATACAGCAGCAATTAGTTTTGCTAATGGTTCCTGTTAATTTACGTAAGGCCTGAGACATTAAACGAGCTTGTAAACCCATTTTAGAATCTCCCATTTCGCCTTCAATTTCTGCCTTTGGTACTAAAGCTGCTACCGAATCGATTACAATTACATCAATCGCTCCTGAGCGAATCAGATTATCTGCAATTTCTAAAGCCTGCTCACCATTATCGGGCTGCGATATCAATAAGTTTTCTATATCAACCCCTAATTTTTGAGCATAAAATTGATCAAAAGCATGCTCGGCATCTACAATTGCAGCAATTCCGCCGGCTTTTTGTGCTTCGGCAATAACATGAGTCGCTAAAGTTGTTTTACCGGAAGATTCTGGTCCGTATATTTCTATTACCCTTCCTTTTGGTAAACCGCCGATGCCTAAGGCAATATCTAAACCCAGAGAACCTGTAGAAATGGATTCCATCGCTTCTATAGGAGCATCTCCCAGCTTCATAACAGTACCCTTGCCATAAGATTTTTCTAGTTTGTCTAGGGTAAGTTGTAAGGCTTTTAATTTTTCGTTGGATGCACTCATGTATAATATTTTTAGTAATTTATCTCGTGTTTAATTTTGATATTACAAAAATGCTAAAAATTTTATCATTAGCAACTATTGTAGTCAAAAATAATTAATCATTTTTAAACATAGTAGATATGCCGTAGGATAAATTTAGTAATATTATAGAATTTTGATAATAAATCTTCTCAAAAAAGGTTTTCCGGCTGTAGGTATTCTATTTGATTGCTCTTTTCTTCAGTTCTTTGGCTAGCCTCTTTTTCTTATCCAGCTCTTTTTTTAAAGCTTGTTTTTTTAAAGCAGCTTCTTCTCTTCGTCTTAAGGCAGAAGGGCTGTTTAACTTTTCGAAATACCTGCAGAAATAGCTAATGGGGCAAATTTCGCATTTAGGCGTTCTTGCTAAGCAAATGTACCTGCCATGAAGAATGAGCCAATGGTGTGCAATATGAATTTTATCCTGGGGTAAAAATTGCGTGAGCTGTTTTTCAACAGCTAAAGGTGTGGTTGCCCTGGATGTTAAACCAAGTCTGTTAGCCACTCTGAACACATGAGTATCTACGGCCATAGCCGGAGCATGATAAATCACAGAAGAAATAACATTTGCGGTTTTTCTTCCCACGCCAGGCATTTTTTGCAAGTCTTTTACATCTTCAGGTACAATGCTGTTGAATTCATTTACCAGAATTTTGGCCATTCCTACCAGATGCTTGGCTTTATTGTTAGGGTAGCTTACCGAGCGTATATACGTAAAAACTTCATCTGAAGTTGAAAGAGCAAGAGATTCGGGATCGGGAAATCTTTCGAAAAGTTTAGGCGTAACCTGGTTAATTCTTTTGTCTGTACACTGTGCAGATAAGATTACGGCAACCAGTAATTCGTATGGATTGCCGTAATTTAACTCAGTCTCAGCCTGGGGCTGATGCATAGAAAAATAATCTACAAAAGCCTTGTACCTGTCTTTTCTTAACACACTTAAACCTCTACCTCTTTCTTCGGAAACATTAAGGATGCCACCACACTTACTGTTAAAATTCCCAGGATGATGTATAAAGAATGTGCTGTAGTGAAACCCCAAAGTTTAAGGTAATCATGCGCAAGCATTTTTATACCTATAAAAATCAATAAAATCGACAAGCCAGTTTTCAGGTAGTGGAATTTATGGATTATGTTTACCAGTAAGAAGAACATAGACCTTAATCCAAGAATTGCAAAAATGTTAGAAAAGAAGACGATATATGCATCTTTAGTAACTGCGAAAATTGCAGGAATAGAATCTACAGCAAAAATAACATCGGTAAATTCTATAATTAATAACACGAGGAAAAGAGGGGTGATGTATTTCTTTCCGTTTTCTTTATGAAAGAATTTGTTCTCTACAAAAGTGGGATACACAGGAAAAAACCTCGAAGCCAGTTTTACGACCTTATGGTTTTTGGTGTCGATCTCTTCCTCACTATCCCTGTTTTTGAACATCATTATACCCGAGTAAACCAGGAACAGTCCAAATACATACAGGATCCAGGTAAACTCATTAATCAATGCAGCTCCAACAAAAATGAAGATAAAACGCATGATAACAGCACCTAATATTCCCCAGAATAATACCCTGTGGTAATATTTTTCTTTAACTGCAAACGCAGAAAAAATGAGCACCATTACGAAGATGTTATCTACCGATAACGCATATTCTACCACATAACCCGTGATAAATTCGAGAGCCAGGTTTTTATTATAGAGAATTAAGCTTGCGTCAAAATCTCCGGGAATAAGTTTTACATCGTGTTGGTGGTTTTTAACTATGCCGGCAAGCTGGTCGAAGCTTTGGATATTGTGTAATTGATGACCTTCAAAGCGTAGTAAGAAGTAAAAGCCAATGGCAAAACTTACCCAAATAAGGCTCATGATACCGGCACTTTTGAGTGATACTGGTTTATCTTGTTTGTTAAATACTCCCAAATCTAGGGCAAGCATGATCACAATAAAAATTGCAAATCCTCCAAAAAACATTGTTTCGTGACTCATGTGTTATTTTTTTCTCTCAGTAGTAAATCTTACCAGGTTTTCTAAACTTTTGCGGGATTCGCTTTCGGGGAATCCGGAAAGGATCCCGAAAGCTTCCTCCTGATATTTTAACATTTGTTGTTCTGCGTAAGCCAGGCCACCACTTTCGTTAACGAACCTAATGATTTCATTGATTTTCTCAGGCTCGTCATTATGATGTTTTACCAGGCTGATCATCTTTTTCCTTAGCGATTTTTCTGCATTGTTTAAGGCATAAATCAGCGGAAGCGTAACTTTTTTCTCTTTGATATCTATTCCTTTGGGTTTACCCACATCATCCACACCAAAATCAAATAAATCATCTTTTATCTGGAATGCTATCCCAATTTTCTCGCCAAAATTATGCATTTGCTGAATGACTTCTTCCGAAGCCTTGGCAGATGCGGCACCTGCAGCGCAACAAGAGGCAATTAAAGAAGCCGTTTTTTTTCTGATGACTTCATAATACACATCCTCGCTGATATCCATTCTTCGTACTTTTTCCATTTGCAGCAGCTCGCCTTCGCTCAATTGCTGCATGGCATCAGACACAATCTTTAGCAATTTAAACTCTTCGTTGTTTACTGATAGTAGGAGGCCCTTCGCCAATAAATAATCGCCAACTAGCACAGCAATTTTATTTTTCCATAAAGCATTAACAGAAAAGAAGCCTCTACGTTCGAAAGAATTGTCTACCACATCATCATGCACCAGGGTAGCGGTATGCAATAATTCTACAAAGGTGGCGCCATGGTAAGTTGATTCGGTAATTCCACCGCAAACGTCTGCCGCAAAGAAGACGAACATGGGCCTAATTTGCTTGCCTTTTCTTTTAACAATATAATGCGTAATACGGTCTAGTAAAGGAACCGCACTTTGCATAGAAACTTTAAACTTTTCCTCAAAAGCATCAATCTCTTTTTCTATAGGTTTTTTGATTTCGTCAAGATTCAGCATCAGAACTTAAAAGCTTTTGATATTACGGTTTGCAAACATAAGCAAAAAACATAATTTATGGCTTATTTGCTAATTTTTAGCTTTAATTTATGAATGTTAAATTTGTAAAAATTATAATTGATGAAAACTTTAAGCGTATTCTTTCTATTCACCTTTTTTTTTCTTGGTACCGAGTTAAGAGCTCAGCAAACAGATCGACCATCCAATAAATTCAGGCTCTTTAACAGAACAGAACTGAACTACTCTTTTGGTATAAATGAACCTTTTCCTAACGAAAGGATAAATGTCTTTAAGATTAAAACAACTATTGGCACACAAAACGAGCATATAGGTGCTGGTATAGGTTTATCTACTGCGAGTTACAGAAGTACTAAATCTGGTGGCGGAAGTAATTTTAACACTATTTCTTTTACAGGAAATGTGCACTACCTGATTTATAAATTCTCTGATGATAGGGATAATATATTTATAAAAGCAGGTGCCGGTTATTCTCCAAGATTTTTTAACAGTTACGACAGGGGTTTTATCTATGATGTAGCCACTGGCTATGTGATTAAAACCAGGAAGGGATCAAGATATTTTATATCAGCCTTATATCAGCGCCAGGAGTTTGATAAGTTTAAGTTACAAGACGGAAATGTAGAGGCAAAGTCTGTAGGTTTAGGAATAGGTACCTGGTTTTAAGTTTTTATAACTATTTCAGAACCAGCTCCGTTAGAATAGGGAAATGATCTGATGGATACTTGCCCTGGTAGCTATCTGTTAATAATCCCCATTTCAGAACTGTAAACTGTCTGCTTGTAAAAATATAATCAATTAAGGTTAGCCCTTTTAGATTTTTACCGAAGTTGTTGTAAGAGTTGGTGGTTACATAGGGGTGTTGTACTTGCTGATAAGTGTCTTTTAAAACATCACTTTTCTGTATAATTAAATAAGGTTCAGAGTCTGGAGTACCATTTAAGTCGCCCATGAAAATCACAGGCTTTTTGCCGGCTATTGTTTTAACCCTATCTAACACCAGCTTGCTGCTTTCTCTTCTTGCAACAACACCTTCATGGTCATAATGTGCATTGAAAACATAAAATTGTTTTTTCGTTTTTTTATCTTTTAAATAAACCCAGGAGCATATTCTCTTACAACATTTAGCATCCCAACCTAAAGAAGGAGTTTCGGGAGTTTCGGATAGCCAGAAATCGCCTTTATCTAAAAGAGTAAATCGCTCCTTTTTATATAGTATAGCAGAATGCTCTCCTGCTTTCAATCCATCATTTCTGCCTTTTCCATAAGCATTATAATAGGGAAGTACTTTTAAAATATCCTGTAACTGATGCTCAAAACCTTCCTGTGTACCTAAAATATCAAAATCATGGAAGCGTATAAGCGCACTTACCGCATCTTTACGATGTATCCAGCTATTGTCTTGATCTCTGGCTACATCCAATCTTAAATTATAGGTGCCTACAATTAATGGTTGGGCTGTAACATATAGGTTAAGAAGAATGAATAGTGGGATAAATAGAATTAATTTAGCTTTCATGGCTGTTATACTTATAAGAATTACTCTTAAAACAATTATAGCACTTATTTATTGTAAACTATAAATATAAGAACATTAGAATGTATAAAGTATTTACCTTCTTTATTTTATGCTTGTTTAACTGGGGTTTTGTTTGGGCTAACGAAATTCATAGTGTGGGTGTGCCGTATGTAGAGAACTATCCTAAGTCTGTTTACCAGGCCGGCAACCAGAACTGGTCGGTTACGGTAGATGAACGAAAGATCATGTATTTTGGCAATTCTGAAGGTTTACTCTCCTTCGACGGAAATTTCTGGAAGCTCCATTATTTGCCTAATGATTTAATTGTGCGGGCAGTAGCTGCAGATAAAAAAGGGAGAATTTATAGCGGCGGGTTTGGAGAATTAGGCTACTGGTCTTACAATAAGCAAGCGCTCTTAAAGTACCAATCTTTAAAACATTTGATTCCTAAAAGTTACCAGTTTAATGAAGAGATATGGAAAATTTATATAGATGGGGAAAGAGTTATCTTTCAAAGCTTTGGTGCAATTTTAATTTATTATAATAATAAGATTGAGGTTATTCAAAAACATCATCCTTATTTATTTTTGCTTAACGCCAAAAGGCGATTTTTTGTGGAAGGCATTGATAAGGGGGTGTTTGAATTTAAAAATAACAGTTTAACTATTCTTCCAGCCGATGAACCTAATAAAGTTAAGGAGGTACTAACTGTTCTGCCCTTTGAAGATGGACAATTCTTAATTGGTACCTCCAAAAACGGGCTGTTTTTATACGACGGACAAAAGATCAAAGAGTGGAAAGTGCCTGCGAATGATTTCCTTAAAAATGCGCAGCTTAACAATGGCGTTAAAATTTCTGAAAGATACTATGCTTTTGGTACCATATTAAACGGAGTCGTTATCATAGATAGCGCCGGAAATATTATCCAGCATATTAATAAAGCCAGTGGCTTACAAAATAATACGGTACTGAGCTTGTTTTTTGATGAGGCTCAGAATTTATGGGCAGGTTTAGACAATGGCATAGATCGTATAGAATTAAATTCTCCTTTGTCGTTTTATTTTGATCAGACCGGGATTTTTGGGACTGTATATTCCAGTATCATTTATGAAGAGAAAATATATTTAGGAACCAACCAGGGATTGTTCCAAAGCAACTGGGATAGCAGTGCTAAAAGAAAAAGCTTTAATTTTCAACTCATTCCCAACTCGCAGGGGCAGGTTTGGGAACTAAGTGTCATCAACGGAGAGCTTTTTTGTGGCCATAATTCAGGTACTTTTAAGGTAAAAGGGGCCACCATCACTAAAATCTCTTCTGTAAATGGCGGATGGACGCTAAAGAAGTTTCCGCAACTGGGAGAGCGGCTTCTCCAGGGTACTTATACAGGCCTGGTGGTTTTTGATAGAGGATTAGGTGGCACATATAACTTCTCCCATAAAATTAATGGTTTTAATGAGCCTTCGAGGTATGTAGAACAGGATGTGAAAGGTAATATATGGGTAAGTCATGCCTATAAAGGAGTGTATAAGCTTAATTTAAGTAAAGACTTAAGATCCGTTACGAAGCTTAGAAATTACAACGAACAGGATGGATTGCCTTCAAATTACAGTATCCATATTTTTAATCTGGGGGGTAGAATTATCTTTTCTACAAAAAAAGGTTTTTATGTGTACGATGATATTACAGACAGGTTTAAGCCCTATCTGGAACTTAACAATAGTTTAGGTTCATTTGCTCATTCAAATAAAGTAATCCACGCAGAAGAATCTTTATACTGGTTTATCAATCGCGGAAAAGTAGCACTTGCAGATTTTAGCGAACCTGGAAAGATAAAGCTGGATTCTAACAAGTTCAGCATCTTAAATGGCCGGATGGTTCAGGATTATGAGAATATCTCCAGAATTAATTCGGGTTTGTACCTGATTAGTGTAGATGATGGATTTGTACTCTACAACAAGCTTGCGAAAGACTATAATCCGGTTAAACCGTCAGTTTTTATAGGTGATATTACCAATATCACCACTTCCAATTCGCTAATTACAGAAAGCGGTTCTTTAAGTACGAATGTGAAAATTAAGCACTCTGAAAATAATATACGGATACATTATTCATTGCCCTATTTCAGGCAGGCCAGAATTCAGTACCAGTATTACCTCGAAGGATATTCTTCTGAATGGTCTGAATGGTCATCACAACCAGAGAAAGATTTTACCAACCTGGGCTTCGGAGAATATACTTTTAAAGTAAGAGCAAAAATTAACGAAAAAGAAATTACTCCTGTAGCCATTTTTAGTTTTGAAGTTCTACCTCCATTTTATGCTACTACCTGGGCCTTTCTGGTGTACTTGATATTACTTATTGTGCTCATTTTTCTTGCCAGGAGGTGGTATTTTAAGAAATTAAGGCTGCACCAGGAAGCTATCAAAAGACAATTGGAAGTAGAAAAAGAAGAGCATATCCGTAAGGAAGCTATAGAAAATGAGCAAAGGCTGATAAAGCTCCGGAATGAAAAACTACAGGCCGAGCTCGAGAGCAAGGGAAGAGAAGTAGCAAATTCAGCCATGAATATGGTTTATAAGAATGAGTTGTTGCAGAAAATCAAGGAACAGATCTCGAACCTTAAAGATGATCAGGGAAAGAAATTGTCTGAAGACCAGCTAAGGAAAATACAAAAAGTGATTGATGAGGGTATGCATGACGAGCGGGACTGGAATTTATTTGAAACCAGCTTTAACGAAACTCATGAAAATTTCTTTAAAAAATTAAAACAAGATCATCCCGGTCTAGTACCCAATGATTTGAAGTTGTGTGCTTACCTTCGGATGAATATGAGCAGTAAAGAAATGGCATCTTTATTAAATATCAGTGTAAGAGGGGTGGAGATTAGAAGATACAGATTACGTAAAAAATTAGACGTTCCTCATCATAAAAATCTGGTAGAGTTTCTCATGGAATTATAATTACTACATCATTACCTCTCATCTATCACAAATTAACAGAATATTATAGTGTTGAGTTTTCTTGTTTGATGTAGTGATTTAGTTGCCCCTGTAGCTGAAAAACCCTCTATTTTCGCTAATTAAGGACATTGCAGGAAGTGCTTCTTTTAAGATGATGTAGTAATGTAGAGGTGATTTTCTTTCGATTGATATGAATTAGCGTGAAGTTTGTGGTACCAAAATACCAATTAACACTAATTCAAACTAAAATTATGAAAAGGAAGATTCTACTACTTCTATGTCTTTTCTCGTTCAGTTTTGTTTACGCTCAGGATATCAGAGTAACGGGTATCGTTACTGATGATGCCGGCGAGACACTGATAGGAGTGAGTGTAATGATAAAAGGCTCTGCCATTGCAACTCAGACAAATGCTCAAGGGGAGTATTCGATTAATGCACCCGCCAATGCAACCTTAGTTTTTAATTATGTAGGTTTCGCTGTAAAGGAAATACCTATAAATAACCAAACCAATATCAATGTTTCTCTTTCCCAGGCTACCCAAAGTTTAGAACAGGTGGTAGTTATTGGTTACGGTACCCAGCGTAAAAGAGATCTCACCGGTTCCATTACTTCTGTAAAAGGAGAAGACATTGCCAGGTCTCCTAATATTAACCCGGTGTCTTCTTTGCAAGGTAAGGTTGCAGGTTTAACCATTGTCAACAATGGTACACCAGG
>JAZQRF010000276.1:0-4633 GCA_045629485.1 Pelobium sp.
CTCGGCACTTCTTAAAGTTCCGTTTTCTGCAACAGCTTCATTCACCACATCCCAGGACTTTATCTTTCCTTTGTATCTGGTAACTACGGTTTGAATGTGTGTTTTTAACAAATTATCCCAGGCAGCTTCATCGCCCTGGAAATTTAACACCCAGGCTGGGGGATTTTTGTACCAGATTAAAGTATGGCCATGCACACGCATGTTGTTTTGTGTGGCAAAATTCACCAGATAATCCGCCTCCTCCCAGGTATAAGTATTTTGTGCCGGGTGCAGCTGCGTAAACTTCATTGCGTTTTCTGAAGTAAGGCTATTAAATTCTTTAATTATCACATCTCTGTAAGCCGTTTTATTTTTAATTAGGCTGTTATTTACCGCTGCACCAAAAGGAAAGGGCAATGCACTTTTTAGGGTCACACTATTATCTATTGGGATCACCAAATCCGGCGAAGGAAAAACAGGGTCATCCTGGCCTTTAATGCATCCATAGGTAGTTAGCAGCACAACTAAAATCAATAACCTATACTTTTTCATAAATAATTTATTTAAGGGTGATTTATCTTTTATGTGGTCTATCCGACCATTTTATTTATATTTCTCTTTGGTTTTTTCGTAGTAATCTCTCAGTACAAAAAATGCCTTTTTCTTTTTCCCATTTTCAGAAATCAATCCTTTACGGTTCCAGAAATCCTGGTAATAGGGGTGCTGTCTTCTTGGAGATTTAAAATCTGTTAATATCCAGGGAGTCATTCCTCTTAAACCGCTCATGGTATTCATAAAAGGGATTTGGTATTTATACAAAGATTCTTGAAATTCTTCTGACCACCGGGTATCCTCATCGGCATGGAAACCTGCCAGCGCACTCCCACCAACCTCGGTAATCACCACCGGCTTGTTGTATTTAATCTGGAACTTATATTTAGGCAATTCTCTGGGTAAAGCCCAGTACCAGCCACCATATTGGTTAAAACTTACGAGGTCTAGTTTTTCTCCTAAAGGATCATCCACAACAACATCAAAACCATTTCTATGCACTTCTAATGCTGCAGCCACCAGACGTGTATTGTCTAATTCGCGAACTTTAGCAGCCAGATTGCTCATGAATTTGAATCTTGGCTCGCTTAAAGGGGTTTCGTTTCCAATTGACCAAATAATTACGCTTGAGCGGTTTTTATCTCTTTCTATTAAATCCGTCAGTTGCTTTTCTGCATTTTTATAAGTATCAGGGTTTTCCCAGGAGATGGTCCAGTACACCGGTACTTCTGCCCAAACCAATAAACCCATTTCATCGGCCAGCTTTACCATTTCTTCGCTATGCGGATAATGAGCCAAACGAACATAATTACAGCCCAGTTCTTTTGCCCAGTCGAGCATCATTCTCATGTCTCCGGTAGAACGCAGCCTGCCCGGAATCAACGGGTTCTCATCATGAAGAGAAATCCCTCTTAAGAAAACTGATTTTCCGTTTAATAGGATATCCTGCCCACGAGTTTCTATAGTTCTGAAACCAATTTTATCTGTAACTTTATCGGTTTCTGAAACAATTTCTACAGTATATAATTTAGGATTTTCAGGCGACCATAAAGACAATTTTTTAGCCGTAAAATTTAAGTTTACCCATCCCTGGGCATCCGTTTTAACGGTAGTCTTAATTCCTGCTTCCGGAATGTTTATGGTTACGGTTTGATTTTTTTGAGTCCCATCCAACTTTACAAAACCTTCTATTCGGTTATTGCTTCCTTTGGCTAACTGGATTTTATAATCTTCGATGTGCGTTTGCGGCAATTCGGCCAATAATACATCTCTTGTGATGCCTCCGTAGTTCCACCAGTCGGTGTTTACTGTAGGGATTTCATCCTGCTTACGGGTATTATCGGCCTTTACTACAACAAAGTTTTCGCCGGCCTTTAGTTTACCTGTAACATCAAACTGAAAAGGAGTGAAGCCACCTTTATGTACGCCTAATTTTTTCCCGTTAAGGTAAACATGAGCCTCATAATTTACTGCTCCAAAATATAATACATACTTTTTATCATCCGCTGGCTTAGCTACAAACTTTTGGCGGAACCAGATGGTACCCTCATAAAATTCCAGTTTTTCTGCTTGTGAATTCCAGTCACCGGGAATTTGCATCGTCGAAGCCAGGTCAAAATTATATTCGATTAACTCTGATTTATTGTTTTGCTTACGATCATCATAAAAACCACCTTTTCCGGATTTAGACTGGTCGAAAGGTTCGTGGCGGTAATCGTAATAGCCCATTTCATACGGATCTATGATATAGTTCCACCTCCCGTTTAAACTGGTATGTTTTCTTGCGTATATATTTTGCGTGAGGTTTTGAGCAATAGTTGCCGTACCTGATAATAGTAATACTAATAGTGTAATGGATCTGAAAATTCTCATGCTTAAAAAAATAATTAGTAACCGGTATTTTGAATTAATGCTGGCTGTCTGTTAATGGTATTTTGTGAAAAAGGATAGAGGTAATTTTTTTCGCTAAAAACCCGGTTTTCAACAATAAAACGAGTGTAGGTCATATTGGCATTTCCGTCTTTTGTAATGCGCATACCTGTAATTGGTTTATTAAGGAAACGTTCTCCTTCTTTCCATCTGCGGATATCATAAAAGCGGTGGCCTTCGAAACATAGTTCTACACGTCTTTCATTGTGTACCCTTTCTCTTATGGCATCTTTATCTGGTACTACGTAACCATTCCCGGCAGGATTTGTAGTTTGCAACGCGGGCATTTTCACTCCTGAGCGATCACGCACCTGGTTTACATATTTTAAAACTTCTGTAACAGCAGCTGTTCCCTGTGCTTCATTTAATGCTTCGGCATAATTCAATAAGATCTCGGCATATCTCGAAACTACCCATGGGCGCCTTGCCAATGTATTGGAGTTCTGATTCCAGGACGCTGCCTCGCTTAAAAACTTTCGCATATAATAGCCGGTTTTTGTGGCATCTATCGTTCTGTTTAAACCGTCAAGGCCACCAACATAGGTTTGTATTTGCTTACCTTTGAATGTTCTGTCGTTGTAATTAATGGTTAATGCAAACCGGGGATCCCGTTGGTCATATGGATTAATTTCGGGAGAAGCTGGGTTGTACAGTTTACCCTCAATCGTTTCAAAAGCATCTACCATTTCCTGTGTAGGATTAGTGCGGCCACGGGCACCGTCATAACTGATTGGAGCATTATCCTGCTCTATGTCATTTCTGTTTTGAGCCCTCGTGGAAAAAATAACCTCGTTATTGTAAGGGGCGGCTCCAAAATTGAAGATATTGGTATAATTGCTGAGTATTTGATGTTTGCCTAAATCGATAATTGCTTTTGCCGCATCGGCAGCCTGCTGCCAGGTTATTCCGCTTTGTGCTGCAAAAAGTGGACTTGCAGCATATAACATCATCCTGCTTTTTAATGCCATGGCTGCTGTTTTAGTTGCTCTTCCTTTATCGCCGCTTCTCCAAGCATATTTTGATGAATTCACGCCATCTGATGCTTCTCCTGTCCATAAAGGAATTTTGGTATTTATAGCGCTATCACAGTCTAATAATATTTGGTCTACGCATTCTTTATAAGTGTTTTTTGGAAGGTTTAAATTCTCATCCCGGCTAAAGACACGTGTTGCCAGTGTTACACCACCATATCTTTTTACCAGCTCGAAATGAAATAATGCCCTAAGAAAAAAGGCTTGTCCTTTTAGCCTGCTTTTATCTTCGGCAACCGTTAACCCGTCGGTAGGAATAATTGCACTTCCTTCCAGATTTTCCATAAACAAATTCACTTTTCGCAATCCTTCGTAAAGATTGTTGTATTGGTCATCTACCACCCTTACCGGACCCCATGTTCCATTATTGAAAATGCTTAGGGTTGCGTTTGCCCCGGAGCTTACTGCTTCATCTGTACCTGCGGCCAATAAACCTCCATTACCATCAATATTAAAACCTTCGGGAATGGAGAAATAAGCGTTATTCAAAACACCTCTTGCATAGGCATCATTTTCCCAAACCTCGTTTTCTTTTATAGATCCATCGGTAATCGATCCGTCTTGTAAATAATCGTCTTTACATCCTGTTAAAATCACAGAAACAGTTGCAAATAGTAGTGTTAACACTGCTTTTACGAAATCAAAACGTCTATTTTTATATAATTTCATCATCATTTCTTTGCTGCGTTAAAATTTAAGATTCATGCCTAAAGCAAAAGTGGTGAGGTATGGATAAGAGGAGTTGAATCCCGCTTCAGGAATTTCCGGATCTATAGGAAGTTTCCCTAATTTATCAAACGTTAAGAGATTAAAGCCGCTCACATAAAATCTGCAATCAGAAAGTTTTAACCTTTTTATAGTATTTGCAGGCAATGTATAACCTACTTCCACATGTTTTAATTTGATAAAATCTCCTGAACGTAACCAGTAATCCGAATTTGCATTATTATTCGCCCTGTCATTAACCGTTAATCTTGGATACAAAGCCGTTTCTGCTGAAGCGGGTGTCCAGCGATCTACACTAAACTGATTGATGTAACCAGAATTGGAAGTTCCTGCATTTACAAGTGTGTTAATTTGTATGGTGCGTCCCGAAACTCCCTGGAAAAGGAAAGACATATCAAGACCAGCATACTTTACCG
>JAZQRF010000277.1:0-32075 GCA_045629485.1 Pelobium sp.
CACTGATAGATAATCCGCTTTTTTTAGAATTTTTTAATAAATCTGTAGCGTTATTTGATGGAAAGGGATAAAAGATATTATCTTCTTCTGAATGCTTTTCATCCTGCTTTTGTATCATCCCACCGCCTACAGAGAAAAAAGTTTCTTCAAACTTTTCTCCGGATGTATAGTGAGCCTGAAATGTTAATGCATTAGGATGATAGCTCAGAGACTTATCCATTAAAAAATGAATATGCTCTTTAATAATAAATGGAATAGGGTAGTTACCCGCGAGTAAAAGTTGCTGATTAACTCTTATTTTTTCAATTTCATTTTCTAAAATATTGATATCCATTTCCACAGGGTCGTGGCCGGATAAACCTAATAATACAGCTTTATCTGTAGCGTGACCAATACCTGTTTTAGAAAGCGAGCCGTATAAAATTACTTCAACGCTTTGTACATCTTCTATTTTTAATGAAGACAGTTGTAATGATTTTACAAATCTTTGTGCTGCTCTCCAGGGCCCAAGAGTGTGTGAACTGGATGGGCCAATACCTATTTTTAAAATATCGAATACCGAAATTTTGGATTGAATCATAAAGGATGGTTTGTTATCGATATTGAAATATTACTTATTATAGTTTAAACACAGCACTTCCTTTAATGTGTTTAAACTATTTCTTTTGATCTGAAATTTTATTGTGGAACAGATAATCCAGCCTTTTTATAAATATCTTTTAACCTGATTATTTTGGATTTCTTTTTACTGAGATCTGCTGCATCCATGAATGCCAGTATTTGCATGGTTTCTGCAGACGATACCGGAGCTACGCCCGTTTCGAAAAAGGTTATTATAGTTTTTATTAAAGGAGTGTAACTGGTAAATGGCCCTAATTCTACTACCTTGTTTTCGCAAAAGCAAGTTCCACCAAAGTTAGATCCGCTATCTCTTAAACCTGTAAAAGTACCGGTTCTGCCATCTTTCCATACACCTGTAACCACATCAGCATTGGCTGTAGAGGTTCGTGTAACGCTTTCGCAATCTGGTCCCATAACAGCAAAAAGCATTTCTACTCCGTGTATACCATACCAGTATAAATCAGGATGTGTTGGTTCTAATATTGCAGGACTATAGGTGGTGGCATGATTTACTTTCCCATATTCGCCAGATAAAACTGTTTGCACATTGGGTGTATATCTAAGAGCAGAAGAAGAGAAAACCGGAACGTTTTTTTCTTTTGCGGCTTTAAATATTTTTGCTGCATCTGATAAAGATGCAGCAATGGGTTTGTCAATAAATAAAGGTTTACCTGCATTAATTACCTCTAATGCTTGGGCCAGATGCATTCTGCCATCATTTGTTTCCAATAATACCACATCTACCTCTTGCAGCAAATCAGCAATAGAATTTACAATCTTTACCCCAAAAGTTTGAACTTGTTGAGTGTATTTGGGTATTCTTTCTGCTGCACTTGCGATAGTTTGGCTGCCAAATGGATAAGCCGCTACTATTTGATAATCGTTAAAATCTGCAGGGTTGCTATTAATGGTTTTAGTGAAACTTATAGCATGTGAAATGTCTAATCCAATGATTCCTATACGTTTACCTTTAACTGGTACTTTTGAAGCATAGCTTAATGAAGGAAATACACCCAGGCTTAAGCTGGCCAGGGCAGTACTTCTTAAAAAAAGTCTTCGGGTAATTGTATTTTTAGGATTCATATGAGCATGAAGCAAAATCAAACTTCCTTATTTTATATCATTAGTTAGAAAATCTTTGACAAAAGCATCATCATTTAGATGCGGATAATCCTGGTAAACTCTTTCTATTTCTTCCATCTGGCCATTAGAGAGTTCTTCTTTCGGATTCAAACACCATCTGCCTTCTAAAAGACCCTGTCTTCTTAATACCTCATGTATACCAGGAATACAACCATGAAAGCTATGGGCAGGATCAAAAAGGGCTGCATTAACATCGGTAACCTGTACTCCTAAATTCAATAAGGCTTCTGCTTCTTCTACCGTTTTGTTTTTTCTGTAAGCTTTCACTCTTTCCATTAACTGAACAACATTGTTGGTCCAAACAGCCCAATGGCCTAATAAGCCACCTTTAAAACCTACTTCGACCTCTTCTCCTCTTACATTAAATTTAAAAGTAGTTAGTAAATCGGCCATGATGTTATCATCATTTCCTGTGTACATAGAAATTTTATCTCTTCTGCTGGAATTGGCTACCGCTCTCATCACATCTAAGGTTTGGTAACGGTTAAACGATGCACATTTAATGGCTTCAACATTATCTATCTCTGCAAATTTTAACCAGAAATCGTAGCTGAAAATACGGCCACCAACAGATGGTTGTAAGTAAAAACCAAATACTGGCATTACTGCAGCTACAGCTTTTACTCTTTCTAAAATTTGTTCTTCTGTCCAGCCTTGTAAACCACCCATGCTTAACAAACCAATATCATAACCAAGTTTAATTGCTATTTCTGCTTCGGCTACAGCTTGCTTGGTTGGGCCGCAAATACCAGCGATTTTTAAGAACGGACGATCTAAATTTGCTTTTGCTATTTCATCGGCTGCTAAAGCCAAAACTTTTTCAAAAAGATTGATTTGTGGATCTCTGATTTCGAATTGGGTAGAGTGTACACCGACTGCAACACCACCAGCGCCACTAGCCATATAATATCTGGTTAACTGGCGTTGTTTTTCTTCGTCTAATTCTCTTTCTGCATTTAATGCTAAAGGGTGTGCTGGTAATACGGTACCTTCTTCTATTAATGCTTTTAATTCTTTTGCTAAACGTTTCATTAAAATTTTCCTCCTCTTTCCTGGAAATGTGTTTCTTTCCCAAATTCATCGCCACCTTGTTGTAACCAGGTTGCTGTTATATCTATAATTTCTCTTACTGTTACTTTAGGGTAACCAAATAAACGGTGGCATTCTGATGCATTGTTTAATAATGCAGTACCTTCTGCTTCGTAAATGAACTTAGGTTCGATGCCAAATATTTGACCAAATTGATTAGCTATCCATTTAATAGATAGGGTTTCTGGGCCTGTAACGTTTAACATTTTTGCAGGAGCCTCGCAATGTAATAAAGATCTTAATGCTACTTCGTTTGCATCTCCTTGCCAAATTACGTTCACGTTTTCTGTTCTCAAATCGATTTCTTTTCCGTTGATTACGCTTTTCGCGATCTCCATCATCACGCCATAGCGGAAATCTACAGCGTAGTTTAGTCTATATATTAATGTTGGTGTTTGATTTTTTTTAGCGAAATATTCGAAAATACGTTCTCTTCCTAAAGTAGATTGTGCGTATTCGCCAATTGGCTCTGGAGTAGTTTCTTCTGAAACACCACCTGAGGTAACTTTTACAAATGGCAATACGTTACCTGATGAAAAAGCTACAATGTTAGAGTTTTTGAATTTATCTGCTACACGGCCTGGTAAATAAGCATTCATTGCCCAGGTAAAGCCTTCGTTTCCTACAGATCCGAATTTAAAACCTGCTAAATAAATAATGTTTTTTACTTCAGGTAATGATTGTAATTGCTCGTCATTTAATAAATCGCAAGCAATAGTTTCTATACCAGCATCTTCTAATTCTTGTTTTGATTTTTGATCAGAAAACCTAGATACGCCAATTACTCTTTTAGTTAATCCGGCTTCTTTAATGGCTGCTACTGCAAGTTTTCCCATGCTCACGCCCATTTTTCCGCCGATGCCTAAAAGCATGATATCGCCTTCAATTTTAGCCATATCAGCAATTAATGCTGCAGAAGGTTTTGTTAGTTGTTCTTCTAATAATCTTAAATCTTTCATCTTATCCTTTATACATTATTTTTATTTCATCATGTCTATTACATTGCTTATTGCTAAGCCTATAAGTATTAATAGTCCAATTGCGCCAAATATTTTTGTGAATGGTTTATTTACTTTGTCGCCCATAATATTTTTATCGTTAGCAATTAGGTAAAGTGCAATTCCAATAAATGGAACTAAAAATATGGTTACACTTTGTGCTAATACAATAAGTTCTAATGGCAGTTTACCAAATTTAATGGCTACAATAGAGCCAACAACCATTACCAATCCAATGAAAAGTTTAACTTTTTTGTTGTTTAAATCGCTTCCGTAACCAAGGGCATCGCCTAATAAAGTACCTCCAACAGTTGCATTCCCAACAAGAGAAGAGAAAGAAGCACCAAAGAGTCCGATAAAGAATAAGGTAGTTGCATATCTGCCAAAAAGAGGTTCAAGTGCTTTTGCCATTTCTGATGCACTATTTACCTTTATTCCTTGAGGATTTAAAACTGCTGCGGCACAGATTAAGACAATGGCACTCATTATGCCTAAAATAATAATACCTGTTGTACTGCTAGATTCTGCATTTTCTTCAGGAGCATCTACTGCTCTTGCTTTTTTTCTTTCTTGAACTAAATATGATTGATAAAAAGCACCAACTAAAGAGAAACAAGATGCTGTAAAAGCAATGGTTAAACCTAAAGAACCTTCTGGCATAGATGGCAGAAATCCTCCTACAGTTTGAGTAACATCAGGATTAGCCATAAATAAAGTAGAAACAAAAGCAAATAGCATAATTGCAACTAAGGCAATCATTAGCTTTTCCATCAACTTGTAAAAAGAGCGGAAGAAAAGTAGTAATATACCTAATAAATTAAAGGTAATTACCCAAATGATAGGGCTAGTATCAGAAGCTTCGGCAATGGCAATTCCAACACCAATAGAATTTCCTGCCTGAAAAGAAGCGGTTACTGAAAAGATCCCGATCCCAATGGCTATTGCTACTTTATTTCCAAACTTTTGCCTGATTAAGGTTAACAGGGAAACTTTATTGACCGAACCAATTCTGGTACTCATCCTGGTAAAGATGATCATAAAGAAAATAGCTACAGCAACAACCCAAAGCAAGGAATAGCCATAATCTGCTCCCATTTTAGAGGTTATAGTCATTTTACTTGGGCCAAACACCAGTGCCGCTGTAATAATGCCTGGACCTAAAGAAAATAGCCAGCGTTTAAATGAACTTTGTTTTTGTGGTAATTTGTTTGTTGTTGACATTTTATTTTCTTTGTTTACTTATATCATTAGGACTAATTTCCGCACTTTTATTTCCGAAATTAGAACGAACATAGGTCAGTATTTTGGCTATTTCATCATCTTTTAAGAAAGAAAAAGCAGGCATTTGCTGATCGTATTTTTTACCTTTTACCGTAATTTCTCCCGACAGACCATTTAAAGTAATGTCTATTAGTTTTTTATCATCTTGATTCACTTGTTCTGCCCCAGCAAGAGGAGGGAAGATACCTTCTATTCCTAAGCCATTATCTTTGTGGCAAGAGGCACAATAAGATGCGTATAAACTCTCCCCGGTAACGGTATTTGCAACTACGGTTTGATTTGTTTTAACGCCAGTTAATGGCTTAAAAGTTGCTTTTTTAACCGGACTTAACTTTATGATTTTATCATCATCTTCTTTAGGGAAACCCGGCTGAGGGTTCCAATCCCTATTGCTTGTTGCTATATAAACATCTCCATTTGGCGAAACAGTTAAAGCTCTTAACCTTCCAAAATATTTTTCTAAATAGATGTTTTCCTCCTCAATAGTTTTACCATTTTCGCTAAGTTTCAATGCTCGTAAACTTTGGCTTTTTAAGGTTACTAATAATAAAGAGTTTTGCCATTCTGGTATAGCTTTAGAATTGTAGTATTTTAATCCGGCAGGCGCAACTACAGGTGTCCAGGATTTTATAGGCTCGGTACGCTGATGATTTTTAACAATTTCTTTTTCTGCATCTGTATCATGATAACCTTCTATTTGTGGCCAACCATAATTTCGCAATGGCATAACTCTATTTATTTCGTCCTCTATAGCGTCCCCATGTTCGGATGTGTAAATTGTGCCTTTGTCTGAAATTGCTAAACCCTGCATGTTGCGAAAGCCCCAGGCATAAACGAAACTTCCGGAAATAGGATTGTCTTTAGGAACAGAGCCATTAATATTCATTCTTAATATTTTGCCATTAAGAGAAGTACTATCCTGTGCAAAAGTTTTGCTATGGGCGTCTCCCGTTGCCCATAATAATTTACCATCACCAGTAAAAGTTATTCTGGAGCCATTATGCCCGGTACTTCCCGGAATTGTTTGTAAGACCGTTGGGTTTATGAGCGTATCGCCCTTAAGTGTGAGCCTTACTAATTTAGAAAAAATCTCTTCATTAACCTGGGTGGTATAACTAATGAAAATATAAGGATATTCCTTTAAATTAGGTGATACTGCCATCCCTAACAAACCTAAAGTCCTTTTATGAAATACATCTTTCACTTGAAAAAGTAATTTCTTCTCACCAGTTTCTAAATCCAGAATATTTATGTTTCCTGCAATTTCTGTGTATATAATTTGGCGATCGCCAATAAATTGAATATCCCAGGGTACTTGTAAACTGTCTGCAACCACACTAACTCCTAATAAAGTATTCTCTAACTGAATGTTTGCGATTATTGGAGATTCTGCTTTGTTACTTTTTGATGAACAAGCTGACAGCAAACCTATTCCAAGTATTATAAGGGCAGCAATTAATTTTGATTCTTTTGCAAGAGTGCTTATTAAACCTCTTTTCATTGATGAATTTTAGTATTAGTAAAGGAAGAGTACATGTTTATTGGTGTTATAAATATGGTGTGTTATTTTAATAGCAACACACCATATTTTATTTTTATTTACTTAAAGCGCCCATTGTTATTTTATAAGTACCTGGTTTACCTTCAAAGAATAAGGTGTTTTTACCTTCAATTACTTTAATGTTATTTCCTATACCAGCACCTTTAATTTGCCAATCGCCACCTGCTAAACCATTTAAAACAACTTGGTATTGTTTTTTACCTTTTGGAACCTTAATCTCAAAAGCCTGGTTAATTAATGTATTTCCTTTAGGCATACTCACCACTTTGTTGTCAAAAATTACAACATCGCTAACTTCTGTAGTTACGTGTTTAACAGCCAAAGGAATAGCTTTCCCATCAGTTACCTGGAAAAACGTTAAGAAATTATCTGTTTTGCTTTCTTTCAGAGGAGATATCATTATTCTTGAAGCGTTAGCCTCTGGTTGTGTCGTATCAGGAGATTGGTATTTTTGCCCGAAAGAAGAAATTGCATCTTCACCCGAAAGTGTTTCTACCTTTCTATCAGCGAAGGCGGGAGAAATCATATTGATATGTGTTTTACCAACTTTATCACCATCCTTTGCATGCAAAACAATTTGCTGATCTACGATTTGCGGCTTGTTAAAAGAGTTTATTTGGAAATACTTTTTAAAAGAAGCATCTGCACTGCTAATTTGGTCACTAATAATCATTACAGCAGGGATATCTGTTCTATCCATGTTAATGAAACAGAATCTTCTATCATACTTTTCTATTTTATCTGAGTATGCAGGCTTTAAATTAACCGAAAAGTAGCTATACAAAGGCTTTAACGGAGAGGGACCAAAATCTTTAGAAATTACAGTACCATTAGAAAATAATGGATCTGATAATATTTGATCCGGAGTTTCAGGATTAACTCTCATCCATCTTGTACCGCCATCATTGCTTGGTAAATTGCCGAATTTTTCGCTCGGGTCTACCGTCAACATCATACTATGAGCGATAGAACGCTTATTGAAATTTAAATCATAAGGCGTACCATAGAATTTGTATTGACCAATGTCGCCAAACTGAAAACCTCTGTAATACAGCTGAATAGAACCGGCATCGCTTTGCTGGTGATTGGCAAACTGGTAACCCCCGCCTTTAATTTCGGCAACTACATCATTGCTGTTTTCGCTCATGTTCCAACCAGTTCTGGCAACCATACCACCCAAATTTTCACCAAAAGCATATGTTAATGGTAATTTATCACGGTTAGCTATTGATTTTAAATTAGGATCATTTAATAATAAAAACAGTACAGGGTTAATGGTAGTAGTTCCTACTTTTTCGAAATCATATTTTAATATCGGATCTTTTGCATAAGCTGAAGCCATTAATAATGGTAATTGCGGACCCCAGTAATATGGCTCACCTTTTTTACCTGTATTAAAGCCATCGCCATCTCTCAACATATGCCCGTTTGGTAAACGCATATAGATAAATTGGTTATTGACGCTTTTAATATTGTTATCAAAAACTTCCTTACCAGTCATTTTAGCCATCAAGGTAGCAGCATGTAAATCCCAACCCATTCTGTAAGCACCATAGTTAACACCCTGGTTGTTTCTTCCTGCTTCGTACTGGAACTTGCGCATGGGCACCAATTGTTCCAATACCGTGTACGAAGTGTATTTGTAAGGAACAGGATCTTCATCATATAAAGCAATACTCATGCTTAACAGATCTCTGGAGATTTGTGCTTCACTACCATGACCATAAACAATAGGTTCTAAAAACGGCGGCCAGCCAATTTCCATATCATCCGCTAAACGAATTAAGCTTTTGTAGATGCTTTGTTTTTGAGTCGGAGTCATTAAACTGTAGCACCAGTCATATACTTCAGACCCAGTGTAAATAGCTCTACCCAGCTCTCTGGTAATGTCTAGGATGTTACCAAATTCTACATTAGCTAAATAATCATCTACTAACTTAATAGCTTCACGACCCACCCTTTCGTCGCCTGTCATTAAATAATAAAATGCTTTTTTCTCTGCGGCTAACTCTAAAGGTTCGTTATATTGAGTTTCTACCGTAGGGTCGACTTTAAAAACAAAAGGAACAAGTGCTACTTTTTTAACCTCGTTCCAGGCGGCTATATTTTCCGGAGCAGTAAGACTTGCCTTAACAGCAGGTAAAGTTTCCTGGTTAACCCATAATCTAGGTCGGGTTGCAGGAGGAACTATTTTTGGTACATAATTTTGTGCAGCCTCCGGAATCGCAGGCGGCGTATAGGTACTTAGCTTAACATAGTCGAAGTTAATACCTCTTGGTAACCAAATTTTTAGTGTTTGCGTTTTACCAGTAAAATTAAACTTTCCGGATATTTGTAACGCTACATCCCATGGCACATAAACTACTCTTTTTGTAGGTCTATTATCATCAATTTGAATTTTAATGAAAAGAGATTCGAACTTAGATTTGGCGTTTTTAAGAATTTTTGCGCCTTCTTCATTGGTTCTGGCTAAAGTTTGCATTTCGTATTTGCCAGCTTTAGCTGTTTTAAAATGGAATACCAAATCTGGTTCTTTTCTTTCTCCGTCTATAGCGGCAGAAATTCCAGATTTTAAGGTGGTCCCTTTAGATTTGGTTAACCTCTCATCAGTAACAAATTCTACTGTTTTAGGATTGATTTTTACGTTTTCTGCAGTTAACTTAATAACTTCTTCAGGTGTTACTGTTGGAGCATGAGATTGTGCAAAACCCGTTACAGGCAGTGCTAAACCTATGGCAATGAAAGCTAAATTTAACCGGGATTTAATCCCGGCTTTCAATAATAATCTCATGTGATTTTAATCTGATAACAAATTATTTTAAGGGTTTAAATAGGATAGCATCAGCTACAGCTGGTTCATTACTGTTATTTTCAAGAACCTCTACAAATGCATTTTTACCAGCTTTAAGTTTATAAGTTCCTAGGTTTACCCATTCTCCGTTACTTTCGTTATTGGTACCCAAAACTTTTATATCAGACGGTGTTCTGGTTACCGGTATACTAGTTTTACCATCGGATACTATGTATGAATATGCATTTGTTGATTTGCTTTCTTCTTCAGATATATAAGCGTAAATCTCATATTTTCCTTTTCTCTGTACCTCAGGAATAAACTTTACAGATTTTTTCTGACCAGGAGTTTTACTAAGTAATAAACTTTTGCCATATCCACCATTTACCTTTTCCCAATCTCCATTAATAATTACATGATTTGAATCATCATTATCTACTAAAATCTCTAGAGTTTTGTTGTTTAATAAAGGGTTAGTTGCTAATCTATTTTGAAGTGTAGCAACATCTATATTTTGAACACTAAGGCCTCCATCAATAGCCATAACAGCAGCTGTGGCGGCAGATTGGGCCATTACCATAAAAACAGCTTCCATTCTGATAGATCCAAAAGCAATATGAGACGCAGATAAACAAACAGGAACTAACAGGTTTTTGCATTCTGATTGTTTAGGTGTGATAGATCGGTAAGAAATAGGGAATGGGCCAGCAACCGGAATTTCCACATCACCTTCATTTTTCACCATGCCGTTGATTACCACACGCTGGCAAGTATGAGAATCCATACCATAAGCCGCCATACCTACACCGTCTTTTACGACTTCTAAACCATCGCAATGCTTCTGAGTCATTACCATTTCCCCAACTAAACGTCTCGCTTCGCGTACGTATAACTGTGGTGAAAAACCGTTATGCTCCTTGAACTCGTCTTTCGCATAACCCCAGGATTGCATGTCTTTTCTTACAATAGCAGGTACAGATTTATCATTCGCTAAGAAATAGAAAAGGCCTTTTGTATAATCCTCATGTTCTTTCCAGATTTTCTTTCTTGTAGCGTAGTCACCTTCAGGATAGTTGTAGTTTGCCCCAACCATGTCTGTAGAGAAGGCACCAAAGTTATTGAAGTCTGTTTTACCATTTGGCATGTGCTTAATTAAAAAGCCACCTTTATTAATGACAACGGTAGTGTCTTTAGTTTTAACGTATTTAAATGTTCCCTCAATACCATCCCACTTTTCCTGGGCAATAACTCTTGCTAATAATGTATACTTACTGGCATCGTAGTTATCTGGTTTGGTAAAAGCAACCTGGTTATTTTTCTCTTGCGTTAAGCAAATACGGAAATTGTAAGCCTGGATTAATTTATCTCCGCTTCCTTTTTTGCCTAATTTAGCATTGCTGATGCCGTACAATAAGCCACTTTCTGGTTTACCCGGAATCACATAGGGATCTATGCCATCAGCAAATTGGTGAAATTCAGAAATATGTAATCCATTATGATACTCTCCGTATTGATCAGAAGATTCTCTGCCAATTGTATAGCTTACACCTGATTTAGCCATTAAATCGCCTTCGTAGGTACAATCTAAAAATACTTTAGCCTGGATTTTTTGGTTAGTAGCTGCATTAGGATTATCTGAAACTTCTACAGTGATTTCGCTTATTTTACCATCATGCTTTTGAACGCCAATTAAATGGTGATTTTTAACAATTTCTAATTTAGCATCGGCAATCATCTTATCAAAAACCTTAGAAGCTACATGAGGTTCAAAAGTCCATTGCTCTAATTTGCCGTAATGCGCACCTATTTGTCGGTAAAATTCTTTGGCTAAGCCCGTTATGGCATATTTATTACCAATATCTGTTGCACCTAAGCCGCCAGTAGTTAAGCCGCCAAGGTGTGTGCCGGGCTCTATAATAATTACAGATTTGCCTAGTTTTTTTGCAGTATATGCTGCCACAATACCTGCAGAGCTACCTCCGTAAATACAGATATCTACCTTTTTTATGTTTTGTGCAATAGCGCTAGTTCCAAATAAAGAAAGAACTAGCAAAACAAAATATTTATTGCTTTTTTTCATGTTTAAATTTAAATAAATATGAATTAGTCTACTTCTGATGGATCAACTTTATAATGAATTCCTAATCTATCTAACTGTTTTAGATATGATGCAAGAGATTTAGTGAAATCGTTAAATGATTTTTGTTTTTTATCTGTCCATCCAACTTCAGCGTAAGCAGCTAAACGAGGGAAAACCATTCCTTGCATATTCTTAACTGTAGGAATCCATTCGCTCCACATATGGCAGGAAGTTCCTAGAATTTGCTTTTCAGCTTCTTTATCAATTCCTTCAGGAACCGGGTCAAATCTGTAAGCTTCTAAAAGTGATAAATTTGGATAATCTAAATAGGTACTGCTATGCAAAGAGTTGATAACTGTATAACCTTTTTTGATAGCATCTCTCATTAAGTCTAAATCGCCTTTCCAGAAATCTACAATAGAATTAGATCCTAATTGTGTTTTTACTTTGATGTCTTCATCAGCAGTATAATCATGGAGTTTGATACCTAAAATCTCGTTCCAGCCCATCATTCTACGGCCTTTACTTTCTATGTAATTTGATACTTTGTTTGTAAACCAAATTTGTAAATCAGCCGGAGAGCCTAAGTCGTTTTGTTTGATAAAGCTCATGATTTCTTTGTTATTTCTCCAGTGCTCGTATTTTACTTCATCACCACCAATATGGATCACTTTAGAAGGGAAAAGTTCCATGATTTCATCTAATACATCGGTAACAAATTGCCATACACGTGGATCAGAAACTTTTAAAACATTTGGTTGGTTAGCAAAACTATGAGGAACTTTAATAGCATAGTCTAAACTTCCTAAAAATGGGTAAGCAGCAATTGCAGCACTGGTGTGCCCTGGCATATCAATTTCTGGAATTACTGTTATATGTCTTGATGCAGCATAAGCTACAATTTCTTTAATATCTTCTTGAGTGTAGAAACCGCTGTGTGGTTTTCCGTCATAAAATCCACCTCTTATACGGTTAATTTTTATTTCAGATGAATCTCTTTTAGCACCAACTTCTGTTAGTAATGGATACTTTTTAATTTCTACTCTCCAGCCCGTATTATCTGTTAAGTGCCAGTGAAAAGTATTCATTTTTAAATACGCCATTTGATCTAAAAGCTGTTTTACAACGTCTTTACCCTTAATGTAACGGGCTTCATCAAACATAAATTCCCTCCAGCCAAAACGAGGTTCGTCTATAATTTCTACTGCTTTTGCGCTTACTACACCATTGTTGGATTTAAGGATTTGACGCAAAGTTTGTATTCCGTAAAATACACCTTTAGCGTTAGCAGCATAAATAGTAATTCCTTTCGGAGTTACATTTAATTGGTAAGCCTCTGGGTTAGCACTCTTAACAACATCATTAGAGATAACTAAATTAATGCTGTTTTTAGAGTTACCTTTTTTATCAGATAAACTTAATTTATAATCGTTTTTAAAATATTCTCTTAGTAAGGTTGTCTCATTAGACAAGTTTCCGGTCGTAATAATGCTTGTTTTAGAAGATATCGTAAATTCTCCGGCTTGCTCTGTAACTTTTAAAGGTTTTGGAATTACATCCAGGGCTACAGCTTGTAAAGTAGATAGTCCTAAGATCAAACTTGCAAATAAACGTTTTTTGTTAGATAAAACAAGTTTTGACTTAGTAATAGCATTTTTTAATAAATTCATTGGTTTTAGGTTTAACAAGAGCCATAAGTAAAAATATGGCTCTTGTAATTAGATATGTTATTCTATTGTAATTTCAACTTCTTTTACTTTTTCGGAAGTTTGGCCATATAAGTTATTTGTTGCGATAAAATTAACCTTATATGTTCCTTTAGCTTTGAATGCGTGTTTGTAATTATCCGGAAATACTTCTAATATATCTTTTACTGTTTTCGGACGATCCCTAAGAACATCATCATAAGTTAAAGGTCCGCTTACAGCCCAGAAATCTGAATCTCCGGTATTAGGTTGTGGAGCAGTAGCAATTTCTAATATAGAAGTAGTACTTGTCACTGTATTTACCCATCCGTAGGTTTTGTTGCTAACTCTTAAAAATTTCCAATCCATGTTAGCGATAGTAGCAATAGGATAGGCAATATCACCACCAAGAGTGTTATTAATTTTGGCAGTGGTTATTTGCCATCTATCAGACGCTCTGGTGTTATTTTTTGATGTATATCTAAAGCCAATATACAAGGGCTTACCATCTGTTAAAATATCGGCAATATCTACATTACCAGCATTAACACCCGGAGCCGAGGTTACTGCTGTAGGCAAATTAAACCTGCTGGTGATATCTGTCCAATTGTCTAAGTTTACAACATCAACTGAATCTCTTTCCGGATTTAGTTTAGTTGTTGCAAAAACATTAAGAGTTTTAACGCCTAAGGTATTTCTTAAATGAGTTACAAGTTCAAGTGATACTCTACCTATAGCTTTAGTTCTATTTCTATGAATGTATTCACTACCCGGTTCTCCTGAGTAAAGTGTTATATAATCAGCATTTCCAGCGAAATTGAATGTTACAGTATCACCAACTTGATAGGTAAGTTTATCTACTGATACATCAAAAGTAGGATGACTAACTTCTTCTTTTACACAGGAACTGAATACTAATCCAGCAATCACTGCAATAAATATTTTTTTCATATTCAATTTTATTACCACCCTGGGTTTTGAGTTAATTTTCTGTTCAATAGCAATTCAGATGATGGTAGCGGCATATAAATATTCATCAGATTATTTCTGCCAGCAACGTTACCTGCCGCTCTATGCGTAGGAGCCAGGGCATTAGCCTCTGCAGCTACAATAGCAGGGTAGGTGTTTTTATGACGTTGCATCACGTTTTGGAAGTCATTCCATCTTATTAAATCCATTCTTCTATATCCTTCAAAACATAATTCTCTAGCTCTTTCATCTTTGATAAAATTAAACAGATCGACCTGGTTTAATCCGGAAATATCTGCATCATCAGGTGAAGATATAGTCGCTATAACTCCGGGATAAGTTACTCCGTTTAATTTAACAGTTGGGGCACTGGTATAAAATTTACCACGTGTATTGATCGTAATTCCTGTTAAATTGTTAGAAGCGTTTAATGTGGCTGTTGCCGTTGCCTGATTAGTTGGGCTTCCTCCTTCAAATGTTACTACCGGAACGCCATCAGGAAAATTGGGAGCTGTGCCAGTGATGGTGATTTGTTTTAAAACATTTCCGTTTAACTCTTTACCATAAGCTCTTCTTCTTACCAGGTTTACAGCATAATGGGCACTATCAATACTAATGCTGTTCTCATTCAGTTCGTTTGCTGCTTCTGCATACATAAGTAATACATCAGAGTATCTTAAAAGCGTAACATTCATTGGAGAAACTTTTGTTTTAGGAGTAAAGGTTTCATATTCTCTTCTCCATTTACCCATATATAACTTGTATGCTGGTCTGTTAGGTTCAAATGTTCTTACCCCAGCAGGTGTATAGTAATAATTGGCACAGTTCCAGTCACGACGTAAATCCAGCGTTGGCGTAATAACAGCTGTAGCAGTAGGATTTATTTTGCCGTAAAGCTGATATAATGTTTGTGTAGTATACATACGTCCGGAGTTGTACCCTACACTAAAATCATTTTGATTTTGATTTAGAATTCCAACCAACGTATAGAAGTTGTTTCCTTCAGAACTTTCAGCTCCATTACCGTAAAATTCTACTTCCCAAATACTCTCTTTTACATCGTACTCATCTCTGGCTAATTTAATAAAGACATCAGTATAATCCTTATTTAAGGCATGCTCTCCAGATGCAATAACTTTGTATGCCCAATTTTTGGCATCTCTGTATTTACTCCTGTCTTTAAGAGGTTCCCCGGCCATTTGTAAGCATACTCTTGCTAAAACACCTTGTACAGCAGTTTTAGAAACTTTTCCGGCATGACCTAAACTCGCAGCGGTTTGCTTTTGTAACAGAGACTCAGCAGTGGTCATGTCAGAAAGGATTTGATCATATACTTCTGCCAAAGAATTTCTGGAAACTTCTACATCCGTAACAGATTTTGTTGGATCTAAAATTATTGGAACTCCACCAAAGTTTGATGCTAATAAGAAATAGTAATATCCACGTAAGAAAAGTGCCTCACCTTTTATTATATCTCTTTTTGCAGCAGTCATAGTAGGCTTCTCAACATTAGCTAATAATAAATTAGCTCTATAAATACCTTTATACAAGGTACTCCAAAATGCCCTGATCTCTGGGGTAGAAGAGTTATAATCGTAATAGGCATATGCTAAAGCATGGCTGGAAAGATAGATGTTAAATACAGCTTCATCTGTTTGGGCATTCCATCCATATAACATATCTCTACCATATAAATCGTTGCTGCCTAAATTTTCATAGACACCATTTAATGCTGTCTGCAATTCCTCAGGTGTGGAATAGTAGTTCTCTACTTTAGTAAAGTTAGTAGGCTCTGTATCTAATAACTTAGTACAAGAAGTAGATATAGTTAAAACTGATAGTATTGTAAATAATGATTTAATTTTCATGATAAACTTTATTAAAATGAAAGGTTTAGTCCGAAAGTAATTGTCTTCGCTCTTGGATATGCTGCATAGTCAAAACCTTGTGTTAACGTTGAATAACCAACCGAAACTTCAGGATCAGCTCCCGTGTAATTTGTCCACGTTAATAAATTCTGAGCAGACGCATAAACTCTTAAACTTTTAATTCCATTTCTTTTAGCAAGGGCAGATGGTACGTTGTAACCTAATGAAACTGTTTTAAGTCTTAAATAAGATCCATCTTCTAATACACGGTTAGAGAAGTGTGCAGGACCTTGTCCGCCAGCTCTTGGGATATCAGAATCCTGATTGTCAAAAGTCCATCTGTTGGCAAAAGATGCGAATTGGTTTAAGTTTCTTCTACCGCCTCCTTCAAATAAAAATCTGTTTGCGTTAATTAAATCGTTACCGTAAGACCATTGTAATAATACGTTTAAATCAAAGTTTTTATAATTGAAGTTGTTAGTAAAACCGCCAGTATGTATTGGTAAACCTCTACCAATTATAGCGTAATCACTTGTGGTGATATTACCATCATCATTTAAATCTTTGTACTTGATGTGACCTGGTTGAATAACGGTTTGACTATTACCATTAAGAGGAATGTTATTTTTTAATACATATTTACCATTTCCATCAATGTTAAAATCCTCCACCTGGTATACTCCGTCATATATAAGTCCATACATCTGACCTATTGGCTGGCCTAATATAGATATGTAAGAGTATAAAGAAGAGTATGAAGAATTAAAATTAACTGTTCTTGCCAGTACATTTTGTTTATCAGACAATGCTAAAACTTTATTTCTATTAAAGCTTATATTGAAGCTAGATGACCATTGGAAGTCTTTAGAATGAACGTTTTTAGTATTTAAACTAAACTCAAAACCCTCGTTAGACATTTTACCAACATTTTTAAAAGCGGTATTAATACCTGTAGTTCTTGGTAAATCGGCATTTAACAATAAATCATCAGTAACTTTATTATAGTAATCAAATTCAAATGTAATTCGGTCTCTTAAGAATCCCATTTCTACACCAATATCAGATTGCTTAGTAGTTTCCCATTTTAAAAGAGGGTTACCAATGGTACTAATTACAGCACCTTGAACTATTGAGTTTTTATAGGAATAATTTCCGGCAAGAGGAAAGGTAATCTGAGTTAAATAATCGAAATCACCAATTCTATTATTTCCGGTTAACCCGTAGCTGGCTCTTAATTTTAGGTTTGTAAATATGTTTTGTTTTTTAAAGAATTCTTCTTTACTCACAACCCATGATACGGCTCCGGAAGGGAAGTAGCCCCAACGATTTTCTTTTAAAAATTTAGAAGAACCATCGGCTCTAAATGTTCCGGTAAATATATATTTCCCATTGTAAGAATAAATCATTCTACCTAAATAAGATAAAAGTCCCCATGAAGAGCTTCCTACATTCCCAAAGTTTTTAATGGCTTCATCTAATCCATCAATTTCTAAATCTTCATTAGGTACTAATACAGCGCTAAAACCGCTTCTGCTAGTTTTATTAGTCTGCATATTGTAACCAACAATTGCATTTATTTTATGGACTTTATTAAATGTTCTGATATAACTTAAAATGTTTTCATTTAATAAGTTAGTAGCCGAAGTATTGTAGATAGAGCCATTTACGCCTCTTGATGGATTTAACATACTATTCCCCTGAACAGTTTGTGAATTATTAAAATTTTCGCTTACTCCAAATCTTGTTGTTAATCCTCCGGAAACTCTCAATTTCAAATATTTATTGAAGCCGTACTCTGCGAATCCATTTGCAGTAAGCATGTTACTTGCTGTACGTCTGATTTCATTTTTAACTGATATAATAGGGTTAAAGCGATAATCATCACCACTCATCGCCTCATCATCAAATAACTCTTCATCAATATTTAATTCCTCTGTTCCTGTTACTGGGCGATAACCCCAAACGCTATACATTTGATATAATGATGGATTTTCGCTGGCACCGTTATGAATAGAACCAAAATTCTCATTTCGGCTATAATTGATGTTAGTACCAATCTTTAAATTTTTATTAACTGTTTGGTCTAACGTAATTCTTCCCTGATATCTTTTTAATCCGGAATTTATAACAATACCATCCATATCTCTATAGTTACCAGAAATAGAGTATAATGTCTTATCGGTACCACCTCTTATAGATAGATCATAATTTTGAACAGCAGCTGTTCTAAAATATTGGTCTTCAAGGTATAAACCTTTACTATTTTTGTAAGACTCTAAAGTGTTTCCGTTAGCATCGTAATATTGTTCTGATGGATCTAAATCTCCAGGAGTGTAAATAGCTGCTGGTGTTTTCGAACCTGCAGCTCCGTTTCCTAGCTCAAGCTGTAGTCTAACAAACTCATACGGGCTTAATGTCTCAACTCTGTTCGTATTTTTTTGAAGACCATAGTACGAGTTAAAAGTAATTACCGGATCACCCTTTTTACCTTTTTTAGTGGTAATAATGATTACTCCATTCGCACCTCTTGATCCATAAATAGCAGTTGCAGAAGCATCTTTTAAAATATCTATAGATTCGATGTCTGATGGATTTATTGAACTATTATCAGAATCTTCCATAGGGAAACCGTCGATTACATATAACGGAGAATTATCTTGTGTGATAGAGCCTGGCCCACGAATAACAATATTACTTGTAGAACCCGGCTGCCCATCTGTACTTGAAACAGTAACACCAGCAATACGTCCGGCTAAAGCCTCATCAAAAGACGTTACAGGGGCTTTTGCAAGATCTGCCATGTTAACAGATGCAACAGCACCCGTTAAATCACTACGCTGTACACTACCATAGCCAATTACTACAATCTCGTTTAATTTCTTTTGATCTTCAGACAGTCGTACATTAATTACTGTTCTTCCTTTAACCTCAATTTCCTGAGTTACAAATCCTAAAAAAGAAAACGTCAGTACATCTGTATTTTCATCCGGCACACTAATACTATATACACCGTTTGAATTGGTAACAGTTCCTGTTGATCCGTTTTTAATTCTAACCATCACCCCCGGCATCTCCAGCCCCTTGTCGTCAGTCACTTTTCCGCTAACAGTTGTTTTTTTTGTTGAAGCTTTCTGAGACTTTATAATAATAGTTTTAGCTACTATCTGATAAGTAAAAGGCTGGTTTTTAAAACATTCCTCCAGTGTTTTTTGTAATGGAGCATTTTTTAGATTTACAGTAACAGGATTTGCTACTTTTAAATGTTCTAAATCGTAAAATACTTTATAACCACTTTGCTTTTCAATTTGATTTAAGACATTTTCAAAACTTAAGTTCTTTACAGAAAGGTTTATGATTTGTGAAAATGCACTGGCGCTAACTTGTAAAGATGCAGCAACCGTTAATATAAAGAGGAGAACTTTCATGACAATGTTTTTGGTCTTATAAAAGCTGCTGTTTTTTATATTTTTCAGACATAGCCATACCATGCTATGAACTTTAAAATCCATATATTTGTAATAATGTTGTTAGATAATAATTGATTAAACTTGGTTTTGTCTGTACATTCTAGCCGGTTAAGTTGCGAGCTTTTCCGGCTTCGTACTTTAGATAGAACTTATTGCATAATTACACTCCTTCCTTCAATTTTAAAGTCTAAATTGCTGGTTAATTCAATCATAGATAATACTTCTGAGAGTTTTGCGTCTCTGGAAATTGTACCACGGAATTTTTTATTTGGAATGCTGTTTTCGTCTATATCTACGTCGTACCAGCGCTCTAACTGTCGCATAATATTTTTTAAATCTGTGTTGTGAAATTTGAATTCTCCATCTTTCCATGCAACCACAGATTCTAAATTTACATCATGTTTTATGTTTAAATCAGTAGTTGATAATGATGCCTGGCATTGTTCCCCTGGCTTTAATAATACGGAAGAATTGCGTTTGGTAACTTTTACACTGCCCTCTAACAAGGTAATATTGAGATAGGCTTCATTGGTATAGCTGTTAACATTAAAATGCGTTCCCAAAACTTCAACAGTGGTATTGTTTGCGGTAACTTTAAATCTTTTATTGGATTTGGCTACTTCAAAATACCCCTCTCCGGTGAGTTCTACCTTCCTGCTATCATCACTAAATGAAAGAGGAAAACGAAGAGAAGAGGCAGCATTAAGCCATACTTTGCTGCCATCTGGTAATATAATTTTATATGTCCCGCCTCTTGGAGTACTTATGGTATTAAAAGCGTCCGAACGATTAGCTGCACTATTATCTTTAACGATATAAGTTAAATTCCCGCTGGTATCATTTGCTATTTCTATTCCAGTTTCTTTAATTATTCCATTAGCAGTGGAATCTAAGGTTACAGTTGTACCATCTGATAGGGTAAGTGTAGCCAAATTCTCACCAGGAGCTTTATCGTTCATAACGAAATTTTTCGGCTTAGCCTGCTGCTTGGTGTTAGTGTTGAAAATGAAAATTGAAAGTGCCGCAATAAGAACAATAGATGCCGCAATACTCAATTTTTTTAAAGTAATAATTTTTCGCCTGGGACGGTCAAGATCCAAACGCTTTCGAATGCTCATCAAATCTTCTAAAAGTTCTTCGTCTGTAAGATCGAAACTGAAATCTGCACCATTTAAGATCCAGCCTTCTACCAATTCTTTTTCCTCAGGGCTGGCTTTCCCTTCTTTATATTTTATTAAAATTTCTTCTTCAGTTGTATGATTCATGATGACAGAAGGTTTAGCTTCTAATAGGTAAAACAGTTACCTAAGTTCTAAGGGTTAGTGGAAAGTGAATAATTTTTATAAGGATTAGAGAAAAAAGAAATATAAATCTCCTAATTTAACTTTTAGAACTTTTAATGCTGAGTGCATATGGCTTTTTACTGTTTCTTCCGCTATCCCTAATTCTTGCGCAATTTCTTTACGGCTAAGATTTGTTTTACGGCTTAGCTCGAATACTTTCCGGGTTCTCGGATTTAAGTTAGCAATCTCCTGTTCTATAACTTGATGCAGATCCTTATGGCGGACTAAAAAATCCGAATTATTATCAGACAAGTTGATGATGTATTTATTGAAAGACTCAATATACCTTGTTGATACTTTTTGATGTGCAATTAAATTAATTATTCGGTTCCGCAGAGAGGTATATAAATAAGCAGCCAGCACAAATCTTTCAGCAATAATTTCACGGTCTGCCCAAAGTTTAAGGAATAGCTCATGTATAATGTCCTTTGCTTCTTCCCGGTTCTTTAATCGGCGGTAAGCAAATACATACATTTGCGCATGGTAACGGTCGTATATTTCGGTATACGCAAGATGGTCACCGTTCTTTAATAAAAGTAAGATGTCGACATCAGAATATTTGCTGTATGCTGCCATTTACAGTTTGTGAAATTAGTTAGTGTATATATGAGTAAATTAGTTCTTTTTTAGGCAATCAGCAACCCTAATGGCTAATTGTAAAAATTAAAATCTAAAGTTTAACTCCAGCTTTTAGTATTTATACTTTAATTCGGATTTATTTCTTTTTGCTTTTAAAATAAGGTGCTGTGTAACAAAATTTTTGAATTTCTTCCTGATTTACTGTTGTTTATAAGTTATTCAGTTTAGACAAGTGATTACACGATTATATCTCGAATTATGCATTTAAACGCATAATTCGAGATACTGTATTTCTATTTTTTTGATTTGAATTTTTTTAACTCGCTTACACGATAAGGTTTTTTACAGGCCAGGTAGGCCGCATTTTGAGCCATTTCAGCCTCATGTTTTGTAATTTGTTCTGGATGAAAAGTGTTTCCAATAACATTGGTTTTAAAAATCATTTCATACCATGCACATGAAGCAATGTATCTTCCTAAATATAAACTCAAATGAAGATCATCCCGATTAAGGTTATCTCCAATAAAGGAAGTTCTTGCATTTTGGATAGCTGTTCCTGAAGGAATTAATAAATCAAATTTAAATTCTTTTTTAATTCTTTTTGTTGTTTCCACAATAGCTTTGTACATGTTCTCCTGGTTCCCTCCGTATTTTGCAAATCTTTTCGGATCTGATGATCCCCTGTAAGCCCAAGTTTGGTGTATGATATATTTAGTTTGAGGACTACTTTTAGTTTTTACATAGTGAAGTAGGTTTTTAAGTGGACTTACATAAGTTTCATATAATCCAGATTTTGTACTTACTTGCTGTAAGCTTATGTAATCCCATTTTTCGTCTGATAATGCAGTAGCAATAGAAACTTTTGGTGTTTTGGTTTTTTCCCCGTCAGTACCAATTTTTCTATAATTATATTTACTAAGGTCTTCGGATGCATTTTTCCAGTGAAAATCTAAATCTGTACCTCCAACAAATAAATTTCCAATAATTACCTTTTTGCCATCAGCTTTTGCAAGTCCAAATAGAAAATGTTCCATTGCGTCTTCAGAAAAACTGTTTCCAATAGCTAAAATTCTTATTATACTGTCTTTTGTTGTTTTAGGAGATGGATTAGGATTCAAATTAGCGCTTTCGGCATTAAAAAATGAAAGTAAAGCGAAAAATAATAGTAAAAAGGGTTTAGGAAATGCGGATAATTTCATGTTAAGAGTGATTTATAGTGTTATAGAGGATGAAGTTAATAAACTTATTAAAAACTATGCAAATACTTATTAATTTTTTTAATAAAAAATCTATTTTATGGAATGAGCTAAAGTGTCGTACGCTTATTTATTGTGTCCCAAATAAGGAGACAGGAAGATCCTATTATTAAAACTTTCAGGTGAGAGATGATGTTATATAAGAATCAATCCTACTAAAAAAATAATCATGGAAATACCTCATACAATGACCACTTTATCAGAGGTCTTAAATAAGCTAAAAGAAGAAGGTTACAATACAGACTTTAACCTGAATGAGAATTGTTTGGTATGCAATGGTAACTCATTGACGATTCGTCCTGGCGAATTTGTGGTAGACAGGCATTACAGATTTGAAGGCCCTACAGACCCAGGCGATGAAGCCATTGTGTACGCTATTTCTTCTGTTAAAAATAATTTAAAAGGAGTTTTAGTAAATGGATACGGGATTTATAGTGATGACATGACTGATGAAATGGTAAAAGCCTTGTCTGGAGAAATTCCCAAAGTTACAGTTAATGAAGAAGTGCCTGAAGAGAAATCTACCCAAAGTACACCTCAACGTCCGGAAGGAGACAGAGTTTTAGATGCACCATTAGTTCACCTCGATCTGCAATCATTTAAAAAACAAATTAAAGCTGAGGAGGGTTGGAGAAATAATGATCGCAATTCTATAACCATTTTCAAATCAGACGAAATGCGTATTGTGATGATTGGCCTGCACAAAGATGCCGAAATGAAAAAACATACTGCACCCGGGGTAATAAGCGTACAGGTTTTAGAAGGCCAGATTACTTTCCGGACGGACCAACAGTCTGAAGTTTTAAATGAAGGCCAAATGGTTACGTTACATGCAAAAATTCCACACTATGTAATTGCCAATCAGGAATCAATATTCTTATTAACTTTAACTAACCCTTCTTCATAAGAAAAATAACCTCTAATATAAAAAGCCCTGATAGTTTATTATCAGGGCTTTATTATTTAATAACTTATCTGTCTTAGCTTAATTTAGCTAGTGCTTCTTTAATTCTTTTTAAAGCTTCTACCAAACTTTCGTCAGAAGCTGCGTAAGATAAACGGATATAATTATCGTTACCAAAACTATCTCCGCCTACGGTTGCAACATGGCCAACATTTAGTAAGTAAAGTGATAAATCGCTTGAATTTTTAATCACATTACCATTTTCGTCTTTTTTTCCAAAGAAAGAACTGATTTCAGGAAAGAAATAAAATGCACCTTCAGGCAGGTTGGTTTTAACTCCAGGTATATCTTTTAATAAATCGTATACTAATTGACGACGACGAACGAAAGCTTTTTTCATTTCGTTTACAGAGTCTAAACCTTGCTCGTAAGCTACAATACCAGCTCTTTGCGCAATAGAACATGTGCCAGAAGTGGTTTGTCCCTGTAATTTATCATTTGCAGCAGCAATTTCTTTATTGGCAGCAAGGTAACCTAAACGCCATCCGGTCATAGCAAATGCTTTTGAAAAACCGTTAATGATGATTACGCGATCTTTAATGCTTGGGAATTGTGCAATCGACTCATGTTTGTCAACAAAGTTAATATGTTCATAAATCTCATCCGATAGGATGAAAATATTAGGATACTTTTCGAAAACTTTAGCCAAAGCCGCAAGTTCGTCTTTACTGTAAACTGTACCTGTAGGGTTATTTGGCGAAGAGAACATGAAAAGCTTACTTTTTGGAGTAATAGCTGCTTCTAATTGTTCTGGAGTGATTTTAAAATCGCTCTCAATGTCCGTATCAATAAAAACTGATTTACCTTCGGCCAGTGTAACCATTTCTGAGTAAGAAACCCAATAAGGTGTTGGTATAATTACTTCATCTCCCGGATTAATCAAAGTTAAAATAACGTTAGATAAAGATTGTTTTGCTCCTGTAGAAACTACAATTTGTGATATATCGTAATCGAGGTTATTCTCTGACTTCAGTTTATTTACTATAGCCTGACGAAGGTCTGGGTATCCTGGAACAGGAGAATAACGGGTATAGTTATCATCTAATGCCTTTTTTGCGGCTTCTTTAACATGGTCTGGCGTATTAAAGTCTGGTTCTCCAACGCTTAAGCTAATTACGTTAACTCCTTTTGCAGCTAATTCTCGACCTAATTTAGTCATTTTTAGCGTAGCCGATTCTGATAGGTTATTAATTCTGTCTGATAAAATAGTCATGATTTGAGCTTTGACGGCAAATATAGAAATAGTTTTTTCTCTATGGTAATATCTAATTCCTAAGTTTGTAAAAAAATATCAGATTGAAAACAAAAAGGCAGGTTATCATAGTTTCATTAGGAGTAAGCATTGTTTTAATGCTCCTAAAATTTACTGCGTACTTTCTAACGCAGTCAAATGCTATTTTAACAGATGCTGCAGAAAGTATAGTGAATGTGATTGCAAGCTCGTTTGCTTTTTACAGTATTTATCTTTCTTCTTTACCCAAAGATCAGAATCATCCATACGGACATGGGAAAGTAGAATTCTTTTCGGCCTTTGTTGAAGGAACTTTAATTATCCTGGCAGGCATTATTATTTTAGGGAAAACCATTTACAATTCTTTCTTTCCACAGGAGATCCATAACCTTTTAGATGGTTCTTTTTTAATAGGGATAACAGGTTTGATCAACGGCCTTTTAGGCTGGTTCATGATTAAAAAGAGTAAGGTACTCAGTTCTTTAACAATACTGGCCGATGGAAAACATTTAATGACAGATGCCATCAGCAGTTTTGGTTTGGTATTGGGTTTATTATTAATCTGGTTAACTGATATTTATTGGTTAGATAGCGTCATCTCCTTTCTCCTTGCTTTTTATATTATTAGAAACGGCTATAAATTAACCAGAGTTTCTGTTGGCGGTTTAATGGATGAATCTGATGTAGAAGTGGTAGAAAATGTAATCAATTGTCTAAATACCCATAGAAAACAGGAGTGGATTGATATTCATAATCTTAGAACACAACGTTACGGAGAATCAGTTCACATTGATTGCCATATCACCTTACCTTATTACTTTGATTTAGTAAAAGTACATCAGGAGGTTTCTAATATAGATAAACTGATTAACCAGAATATTTTACATACCGAGCTTTTTATACATGCAGATCCCTGTTTACCAGAATGCTGCCATTACTGCAATATGCAATATTGCCCGGTAAGAAAAGAACCAAAGTCTAAGGATATCAAATGGACTTTAGAAAATGTAACCAAAAACATGAAGCATTTTGAAAGTGAATAAGGTTGGTCTATTTAGTAAAATGATTGAGTGGTACTACTAAATAAGGATAGATGATAAATAAATTCAATGTAAGGGTTTACGGATTGCTATTGAAGGAAAACAATGAAGTTCTATTAACGGATGAAGAAATAGACAATTTTAAGTTTACAAAATTCCCTGGTGGCGGCCTCGAGCATGGCGAGGGATTGCTTGATGGTCTTAAAAGAGAATTTATAGAAGAATGTGCTCTTAATATAGAAATTGTTAAACATTACTACACCACAGATTTTTTTGTAAAGTCTTTATTTTCAGACGAGCAATTGATCTCTGTTTACTATCTTGTTAAAGCGCAAAGCGAATTCAATCTGAAATTATCTACCAAACCATTTGATTTTAACGGGCAAGCGGGCCGTTGTAAACAAAGTTTTAGATTTAAGCAGTTAGTAGAAATTAACGAATCCGATCTTGACTTCCCTGTAGACAAACATGTACTTAAACTTTTAAAGCAAGATTTTAATGATTGATATTGTAGAAAAGGACCTTGAGCATATCTGGCATCCTTATACACAAATGCAAACTGCGGGAAAGCCAGTCCCGGTTGTGAGTGGTGATGGCGCATATTTATATACTGCAAAAGGCGAAAAGTTAATTGATGCAGTTTCTTCCTGGTGGGTAACTATTCATGGCCATAGCCACCCATATATTGCTGAGCAAGTTTTTAACCAACTGAAAACTTTAGAGCAGGTAATTTTTGCAGGCTTCACACATCCCAAAGCAGTAGAATTGGCTGTTAAATTGCTCACTATTTTACCAGCTAATCAACAAAAGTTATTTTATTCAGATAATGGCTCAACGGCTGTAGAAGTTGCCTTAAAAATGTGCCTGCAGTTCTGGAATAATAAAAACCAAAAGAGAACTAAAATATTAGCTTTTTATAATGCTTACCATGGCGACACATTTGGAGCAATGGCGGTAAGCGGTAGAAGCGCTTTTACCAAAGCTTTTGATTCTTTGTTGTTTGATGTTGAGTTTATTGATCTCCCTAATGCTGAAAATATTCAAAATCTAAAATCCCGCATCTCAAATCTTAAATCTGACTTAGCCTGTTTTATTTTTGAACCACTTATTCAGGGCTCCGGTGGAATGCTGATGTATGAGCCAGAATACCTGGATCACTTGCTTAGTCACTGTAAAGAAGAACATGTTTTTACCATTGCAGATGAAGTGATGACAGGTTTTGGCCGTACCGGTAAGTTTTTTGCCACAGATTATTTAGACCATAAAGCGGACATCATGTGCTTTTCAAAAGGTTTAACAGGAGGAACCATGCCGCTAGGTTTAACCACTTGCACTAATGAGATATATAATGCTTTTTTATCAGAAGATAAGTTAAAGACCTTATTTCATGGTCATTCTTTTACCGCTAACCCTGTTGCCTGTGCAGCAGCCTCGGCAAGTTTTGATTTATTGCTACAGGAAGAAACAATAGCGAATATTCGCAGGATAGAGAAATCTCATCAGCAGTTTATGGAAAAGATAAAGGGGCATAAGCGCTTAAAGGAGGTGAGAATGAGAGGTACAATCATTGCTTTTGAATGGAATAACGAACAAGGCACTTCCTATTTTAGTAATCTTCGGGATATTTTATACCAGTTTTTTCTTGAAAATGGAATAATTTTGCGTCCGTTGGGAAATATAATTTATATTTTACCTCCATATTGCATAAGTGATGAGGACCTCTCATACATTTATCAAAAGATTGAATTAGCATTAGAGAAATTTTAAGATGAGTTTAGAAAGAGTTATCAATAGTATAGTTAAGAATCCCAGCCTCCATGCTAAATGGTTAAATACATTGTCTTATATGGAGAATGCTGGAGCCAGGAAGATCTCTGCCTCAGAAGATAAGAAGAACGTTAGCCTGATTATTTTAAAACATGCAGCAGAAGAACACCGTCACGCTTATTATTTAAAGAAACAAATAGAAAAATTAGGCTCAGGTTTATGTCCTGATTATAATGATGACTTTCTTTTGGCACCATCTGCCAGTAAGTACTATTTAGGTTTGCTTGATGTAAAAATCTGTAAGTATTTAAAAGATACATTTGGTTTTAGTGGGCAAGCATTAAAGTTTGGTGCTTATTTGTTAGTGACCTACGCTATTGAAGTTAGAGCTGATGAAATCTATCCTGTTTACCAAGATGAGCTGAACAATAGCGGGAGCAAGGTAAATGTTAAATCAATTATCTTGGAAGAAGAGGGGCATTTGGAAGAGATGATCGCTCAATTAAAATCTTTTTCTAAAGATTGGGAAAAGCATGCTGCAATAGCTGTACAAATTGAAACAGAACTTTTTAATAACTGGGTTAATCAGCTTTATGAAGAGCTGAAGACTGCTTCTTAAACTGTTGAAAAACTTTAAGCGAACTAGCAGCTTTAAGTTATCGATCCGGACTTATCAGATTTTAAAACCTGATAAGTCTAAAAATCAATAATCCAAATAATCCTGATAAATAGATTGCATTAGAGCTTTGGCATTGGTCAAAGCTTTCTCTTTTTCTAAAGCATCTATATTTTCTGGTGAAGTATAAATAATTTTCTGACTGATGGGGTCATAAGAAATAGCTTTGTTTTGATCCACAATGCCAAAACCATTATCCCAGCAATAAAAAGCAAAACCAGGTAAATTTGAATCCAATAAATTGTTACTGTATTTAAAAGGTTCATCAGAAATATTTAGCTGAGTAAGAAGAGTAGAAGCTAAGTCTGTTTGTCCGCCAAATTTATCGATAGTCTTTCCTTTAAATTCATTCTTTAAAGCTCCACCCACCATCAGTAAAGGGATATGGTACCTTTTAGCAACATAAATATCATTGGTGTTTTTTGGCAGCCTGTGTCCGTGATCAGCAATTAGAACAAATAAAGTGTTTTTGTACCAGGACTGGGTTTTAGCTTTATTAATGAAATTTAATAATTGGTCTGCTGTATAATAGCTGGTGTTTCTAAATTTGTTTTCTACCGAATTGTTTCCGAAAATACCAGGTTTAGGAAGCTCAAAAGGTTCGTGGTTGCTTAGCGTTAATAAGGTAGAAAAGAAGGGCTGTTGTTCGGTTTTTAAAAATTGTAAATGTTTTTCTAAAATTACTTCGTCATAAGCTCCCCATTTTGATGTCAAATCTTTTCCTTCCAGGCTTTTAGCATCTATTAAGGTTTGAATTTTATGAGTTAATAGATACGATTTGAAATTCGAGAAATCTGTATCTCCACCATAAAAGAAGGAGGTTTTATAACCCGCATCTGCCAGTTGATTGGGGATAGATGGCAGTTTTTCTTGTTTGTCGTTTTCTTTAATAATGCTTTTAACAGCTTGTGAAGGGAAAGCACTAAGGATAGCAACCAGTCCTTTATCTGTTCTGTCGCTGGAAGAATAGATGTGATTAAATAATAAACCTTCATTAATGAGCTTGCTAAAAGCAGGCGTGATGTTGTCCTCACCTCCTAATTCTCTTACCACATCAGCTGTAAAGCTTTCCAGGATAAATAATATAATGTTAGGTTTTTCTGTATTCAGTATCGCTGTTACTTGCTCACTGGTTTTAGGATAAAGTTTATTTACCAATTCTTCATCCTCTTTTTGGGAGAAATAAGCATAATGATTTTTATTATCTGCTTTTTTTAAATAGTTAGATAACAGTAACCAATTTGTATTTAACGCTGCATGGTTTAAAATGGGTTTATCACTAAAATAAACTTTACTTGGATTCATTGGTGAAATTCCCCACCCACCCCTGATGCCTAAAAAGGTTAAACCCAATAGCAACAAAGCCACAGGGATTTTTATAAACAGGAAAGATGAATCTTGAAATTCATTTTTACCAAGTACTTTATTAGCCATATAGATTCCGATGACTACGAGTAAGCTGCCAATTAAAAAGATAGTAAAAAGGGGAGATGATGCTGTAGAAGCCATTGCTTCTGAAGGGGAAGTAAAAAAGAAATCAATAGCTCTTGCATTAATTTTAGTTCCCCATTCGGTATAAATATTAAAATCTATACAGGTGATTATTACTGTGATTACCGTTAATGCGTAGGTATAATAACGTATCGCTTTTTCCTGAAATTTAACTTTAGCTGTAAGCCAGCTGATAATGTATAGGATGAAAGGAATTATGCAAAAATAGGCAGCCATAGAAATATCCATGTGCAAGCCAAAGAGGTATGTTTTTAAAATTTCATTAAAAGCAATCCCTTCGAATTTGTCCGAATTCCATATTTCAAATACAATTCGGTTAACAGCAAAAAATAGAACCCAATAACATAAATATCTTAGGAAAAAGGAAAGGCTTTTTAGCATGAGCACAAAGTTAAAAATTCTGCTCAGCTAAAAAGCCTTTTAAACAATTGTTTGTAATATTATCTGCCAGACATCGACATCAAATCATCCATGCTCATTTCTGTAAAGCCGGCAGGAATAGTCATTTCTAAGTCAGTAACTGGTTCTGCTTTAATTTCTTTAAGAGATAGTTTAGCTTTTATTCCATTCATATCTGTAGTAAATTCTAATGGAGTGCCTTCAATTCCTTTAAAACCTTCTGTGAAATTGTTCATTGGAGTAGAAATTTCTGAAGTGGTCCATATTTCAACAGTCCCATCAGAGTTTTTGTCTTTGGCAATGTATTTTGTGGCTTTGTAGTCGCCAATAGTTTTGGTTTCTGAAGTTTTTGATAAGGTATAATCAGGCATTTTATCTTTTTGCTTCTCCTTATCTTCCGGAGTCATTTTTACAGCAATTTTTTGATTTGCTGCCGGAATTTCCATTAACATTAAACCAGTATTATTTTTATTGTCAGTAATTACTTTATTGGTCATCATCCCCAGATCCATGGTGAATTTACTTACATCACCCTTAAAATATACTTTATATAATTTGGGGAGCATTGCAGCAGCCATTTGTTGGTCTGGTGGTAAATTGTATTCTGCGCTATAACTTATAAAGCCCTCATTAATTGTTTTTTGAGCTTTTACCGTGAAAGTTCCGAGGCAAAAGAGAGCTATCAAGCCTAATTTTAAATTTTTCATTTGTTTATTTTTAAGGTGATGTATTTTTGCATGCTGCTATTTTTATAAATCTATTTCAACTGCTTTTTGTCTTTTTAGAATTGACACAGCTGTTCCTGTCTTTTGAAACTGATTCATTAGTCCGTCTATAATAAAATCTCTGTTCCGGCCATCTATAAATATGTTTTCTGCTTCGTTTGTTGTTAAAAGTTGCTGAGTATTATAAATTTTGTCTCCGCTTAATAAAAGCCAATTCGTTTTAGAATTGTTAAAAGTATGATTTTTATGATTAATTATTTTCAAAGATTTACCAGCTGCAAAATAAATTTTTTCTTCCTTAGAATGATGCGGGTTGATAAATGTAATTCTTTGAATACGGCAGCTATCTAAATATGGTTTTACCGAAAAGCGGTAAGTATATTCCGTAGAATCCAAATCGGTAATTAAAACTGCTGACCGTCCTTTCAAAACTCCAACAGCTGTATTCTTTCTTAACGAAAAGAAAACAGCTTTGTGTTGTTTGATGTGATTTAATGTGGAGTAGGAATGAATTCCGATAAATATTACCGATAAACAAACAGCCACTTTTAGGTATATCCTGTTGTGCCTAAAAGAGATCAGGATGATTAAAATGATGTAGAATAACAAGATCTCTGTTTTGCTGAGCCACACCTGAGTGATATTAGCATAAGGAATTTGTTCTATAAGAATTAAGCCTTTATTGGTATAATCGATGATGTAATTCAATAAAAAACCAATTACCTGCATGGCCGCATCCCAAAAAGAGAGCAACAGGAAAAATATACCACCATACATAATCAATATCGCCGGGATGGTCATATACAAATTACTCAGAATAAAATAAACCGGAAACATATGGAAATAGTAAAGACTAATGGCTGTTGTTGCCAGCTGGGCAGCGATAGAGACTGCAGCGCATGACCAAAAGAAATCAATAACCTTATTATCGAATACGAAAAGCTTATAGATTTTTGGTTGCAGATAAATTAATCCCATTACGGCTAGAAAAGATAACTGAAAACCAACATCCATTAAAATAAAAGGATTA
>JAZQRF010000278.1:0-3305 GCA_045629485.1 Pelobium sp.
GTGACCCTTAAGATAAGAGCTGGCATAAACAAATATCAGTGCCCCTATGCCTGTTATCAGGAGACAGAATAATAAAGACAACCCGTCTAACCTGAAATCCAAATTAATGGTTAAAGAGGGCACCCATTTATGGCTCTCTAATAATATTTGGCCATTAGCAATCGCCGGTATCTGTGCTGCAAAATAGCAAAACAATAAGGCAGGCAGGATGGCAAGCAACAAGCTCCATTTCGACCTAAAATATTTTCCTAACGGAATTAAAAGACATGATGTTAGTAATCCGGACAGTACTACAAATAACATTTATTATTGTTTATTTATTTTAAGGAAGTTCGTAAAATAGTCAAGAAATGGCATATTTCCTTATTTTTTTTGAATAATTGATTTTATGTTTCATAAAAATTACGTTCTTGTTAATAGCAGATACCTGTTGTATTTAGGAATTTCAGGTCTGGAGGCAGCAGTAAATTTAACAAGTTTATATGGCTTTCTTCCTGATGATTTTTAATAACGAGTAAAGGAATACTTCTAAATTCTTTGATTAACAGTGAGTGAGAGATTTTGGAGAAATAAAAAAAACAGGATTGCAATTAGCAATCCTGTTTAATAGAACTTTAATTCTACTTAATCAGTAGCAATATTTAAATACTGCTTTATTTTTTACTGTCAACCTGGATTTTGTACCCAATAATCTTTCATAATATCCATCTGGCTAGCATTTCGGCAAAAACGACAAGACATTCCGTTGAATAGAGGCCTAAAGAGATTCCTCCTTAGGCGACCAGAATTAAGCAAAGCCGCTTACCCTCTTTTATGAATCTATGGCGGGCTCATACGTATTCAACCAGTAACATTGTCGCAATCACACCCTTACAGGAATCTATACTTTTGCTTGATTTGTAATTTAAACTATGCTTGCTAAAGCTTTCGCAACAGGGAAAAGTCAGGTATTCATCAAAGGCTGTTGCTGATAAGACATGAGCTGGGATAAAGAAACAAACAACAGATATGGAAACAAAAAAGGTTTTAAAGACTTGCCCAAAAGGACATCACTTTTATAAAAGCTCTAACTGCCCAACTTGCCCTGTTTGCGAAAAAGAACGAAAACCCGAAGACAATTTTCTTTCATATCTCGCTGCTCCCGCAAGAAGGGCTTTGGAAAGAGAGCATATCAAAACATTAAAAGACCTGAGTAACTATAGCGAAAAGGAAATTTTAGCTTTCCATGGGATGGGAAAACCCACCATCCCTAAATTAAAGGAGCTGCTTTCTAATGAGGGACTAACTTTCAAAAACCATAGCGCCATACCGGATAACGACAAATCTAAAATGAGAGAAATTGTAGAACAATATTACTCCGGAAATTTCCAAACGATTATAGACAATGTTACGGATACAGTAACCTGGACCTCCCATAATATGTCTAATGTTCAACTTAAAAATAAACACGAGCTTTTAGAATTTTTACAAAATGTTCCGGTTGGGAGGTTTACTTTTGAAAACAAAACGTTCATTTTAGAAGAGAACAATGTTGTAGTTGAGGGTGTGTGCCGCTATAATAATAAAGGCAAGCCTATTGAGAATTTTTATTGTGACATTTATACATTCAATAACAACAAAATAGAAAAGGTATCATCCTATTTCATATAAAGAGTTAAAAAAAATCCAACCTTTTTAAAGTGGTATTTAAATGATAAGGATGTGATGTGTATGATCAGGTTAAAGGATAAAGCCAGTAATCAATATGTCTTTATACTGAAATGGCAGGCATTATTGTGCCTGCCATTCAAATATTCAGTACCTTAATTATCCGCTAACCGACTACTTCGCTACATAACTAGCAAAAGCCGGTTTCAATTTGGCATCATAACCATACACATCTTTAGCAGTAATAATCTTTCCGTTATCATCTGTCCATGCAGTATAATAAGCAATAAAAACAGGGACAGGTTTCTTAATCATCACCCATCTGGATTGCAGATTATCTGTAGATGTAATTTCCTTCTTTACTCTTTCCGCTTCTTTTTCATCATCTAAAAGAAACTGCGCTAACTTCACGGGCTCTTCTACCCTTACGCAACCATGACTAACCGCCCGGTTTGCTTCCTTAAACATCGCTTTTGCAGGAGTATCATGCAAATAGATGGCATAAGGATTCTGGAAGATGAACTTGATTCTTCCTAAAGAATTATCGGTACCCGGGTTTTGCTTAAAAGCATAATCATTCACAGAAGCCGATCCCCAATCTACAGAAGAAGCATCAACAATTTCTCCGGCTGTGTTGTAAGCCACCATGTTATTTTCATCCAGATAAGAAGAATTCTTTTGCAGGCTCACCATAATTTCTTTACCAGCAATACTTTTAGGGATATTCCAAACCGGGTTAACCTGCATTCTATCTATGCTTCCGCTTAGAATAGGCGTTTCATGATTTTGGCCTTTCTTTGAAAATGGCTTATAGTCGGTCTCGCCCACACAAACATTCATTTGCAGTTTCGTGGTATTTCCTTCAATCATTCTCAACTTAAATTCCGGAATATTTACCAGCAAGTACTTAGCAGGATATTCTTTAGTGGGCCATCTTAAACGCTCCATAGTTAAATAAACCTTTTCACGCTCTTCTGGTGTGATTTCCGCTTTGTTAATCAGCACATTTTGCAAACGCTGGTAGTAACCATTCTTAGGCTGTATTTCTCTCAGGAACTCCGCAAGCTTCAACTGGTCCAGAGATTTTTGAGAGTCTATCAGATCTGGTCGCTCTACCTTTACATAATAACGACCGTAAATATTTTTAGGATTAACCGCTCCGTATTTTAAGATATTTGAATAGTTGATCAAACCATCCGCACACAGTATTTCCAGCTGAGCCAATAAGGGATAGCTCTCTTCTACAGATTTGAACTTCGTTTCTTTCACCTGCTTTAACAAACTCCCTATCGTATTCGCATGAAAGTAATCGGGATTTAAGCCATGATACATCGAAGTCACTAAAAATTCATGTAGAGTATCAATCTCCCCTTTAACCAGGAAATTCCCAATAAGCGTAAGTCCTTTGTCTTCGCTATCATAAATTTTCGATAACCATATAGGATGATGGATAGTACCTTTCTCTTTCTTTAATTGCTCTTTAAACACCGTGTAATAAGCGGTAGTATCAAAATCTTTGTACTTTTTGCTTTTAAAAGCTTTGGCCAGATCTCTTCCAAATTCCTCGTGTTTGTACTTTTTACAAGACGAAAACAACAACAAGAAGCTGCAAAATATTATAAGTGTTGATTTAAATTTCATAAATATATGTTTAGACA
>JAZQRF010000279.1:0-23224 GCA_045629485.1 Pelobium sp.
TTCAGACCCTCTACTAAAAAGAGCCCAAGCTCTTTACGGTATTTTTTATGGTGAAGAGATTTTATAAAACTTATTTGAGATTTTGAGAGCATATATAATTTATCCTGTTACAATATTACTTCTTTTAACTGTAATTTTTGGAGCCTGCAGGTCTACAAAAAGATTAAAAGAGAATGAATCTCTGATAACAAAGTTGGATATCAATGGTATAGATAAAAAATTTTCTGACCAGGCTTATTCTTATGTTTCCTTAGATATCAGGCCAAATTCTGCTTTTAACCTATGGATTTACAATACCTTCAATAAAAAGGGAACAAAAAATTTAGGAGAGGCTCCCAGGATTTTAGACAGCAGTTTAGTAGAGGTTTCCAGAGCTCAAATTCAGAAATTTTTAAATACAAAAGGATATTTGCAGGCAAAAGTTGATAGTGAAATTTCTATCAAAAACAAGCGGGCAAAAATTACTTATAATGTAACTCCTGGAATTGAATTCGCATTTAGAGATATAACTTTTAATATCCCGGATTCTGCTATCAAGCAACTCTATCTGGATAACCGCTGGTATCTTACCAGGATTAAAAAGGGAGAGCGGTTGGACGAAGATAGTATAGCTTATGAAAGAGACCAGATTTATAGCCTGATGAAAAAGAATGGTTACTATGAATTTGTTCGGCCGCATGTAAGAGCCAGGATAGATACCAATTTAAATAGTAGTCAGGCTGATGTCGAGATCCAGATTTTGAATCCCGGAGACAGTACCCACCAGAAGTACACAATAGATAACACATACATTAGGATCCAGCCTAGTAACGGGGTAATTACAGGCTTAACACCCGATACAGCCAGAATAGACTCGCAATACCGTTTTTACGATTATTCGAGGTTTTTTAAACCTAATAAGTTAGCAGATTATATTTTCTTGAATAAGGGTGAAGAGTATGACATTGATAATGTAGAACTTACTAACCAGCGCTTATTTGAGTTGAATGTCTTTAAAAGTGTTTCGGTTGATTTTCGGAAAAAGAGGGATACCACCAATACTTTGATAGGATTAATAGACATCATTCCATTGAAGAAAAAGTCTAACCGATTTGATGGGGAGTATACATTTAATTCGAGTATTACCGGCGTGAACGCGGGCGTTACTTATCAAAATAGAAATGTTTTTGGTGGGGCAGAAGTTTTTGAAGTAAAACTAAGGGGAGGTTTTCAGTTTGATAAGAACTTAACAGGAAATTTAAACGATAGGTTGTTGAGCAGGGATTACCAGGTTGGAGCAAGTTTAAGTTTTCCTAGGTTGATTACTCCATTTAATTTGCCAAGCATAGGTCACAACGGAGTTCCGCGTACAAGAATTGCCACAAGCTACCAGATTTATCAACTAACTAATAGGTACTTACGTAGAGTTTTAGGAACCACACTATCTTATGAATGGACAGAAACTAAATATAAACTGCATTCTTTTACACCAGTTAATATACAATACGCACAAGGTAAAATTAATCCGCAAGTAGAGCAAGATTTAGAAAATAATGGAAATTCGTTTTTCTTGGTAACCCTACGTTCTCAGTTAGTATCCAGTTCTATTTATAACTATACCTATAATTTAGCTAAACTCAACAGCAATAGTAATTTTCTGTTCTTCAATGGTAATTTAGAAGTTGGGGGTAATTCTGCAGCTCTAATTTCTAAGCTGGAAGGAAAAAGGAATTCAAGCGGCCAGAAGTTATTACTGGGGGTACCTTATTATCAATTTTCAAAAATAGAGGGCGACTTGAGATTGTATAAAACTCTCGGAACAGATAAGCAACTAGTATTTAGAATCAATCCTGGAATTGGTTATTCTTATGGAAATGTTAAGGCTTTACCTTTTGATAAACAATTCTTTGCAGGGGGGTCCAGTGGAATAAGAGCATGGCAGGCAAGAACTTTAGGTCCAGGAAATTATAACAGGGCTTCTTTGGCCAGCGACTCTTCAAGATTAAATCTCAGAAACATTGATCAGCTTGGGGATATCAAGTTTGAAGGAAACATAGAATATAGATTTAAAATATTAGATGATTTTTTCGGCACAAAAGTAAAGGGAGCAACATTCGTTGATTTCGGAAATATATGGCAGCTAAGAAGCAATAGTCTCCAGGAAGGTGGGCAGTTCAGGTTCAATAAAGTATGGGAACAAACAGCTATAGGAACTGGTTTTGGGCTACGATTTGATGTTTCTTTTTTCGTTTTTAGATTAGATGCAGGTTTAAAAGTGAAGGATCCACAGTTTTCCGGTTCGGATCAATGGATAACAAAATATTATTTTGACAGGGCTGCAAAAAGAGAATTCAAAAACAGATATGCCATTACCAATAATCCCGATCGTTACTCTACTACTCAAATACAATTTGGTATAGGAATGCCTTTCTAAAACAAGTTTTTTAATCCGTCAAAAATAGACTCAAGAAAAGTAGAGAAAGATAATCCCTTATTATAATTAAAATAAATAAATGCCATTAGGATAAAAATGATAAGGCCTATTAATTTTCTAAACATGTAACCTATTAGAATTAAGCCAGCGGGAATTATTAAAAGAACATACCAACTAATATTTACAGGATTTAAGCCCGTATCACTTTTAAGAATATAATACATTTTAGATGGTCCGCTTTCTTCATTCTCATGTTTGATATAAACAAAGGCAGACTTTTCCATTTCCATATCAGACACAGCAACTCCATTATTAAACTCTAAAAGTTGTTTAAAACCGTTGATAGTAAAACTATAAGTGCCATTTACCGACTCCTGTGGCTGATCCAGTGAATCAGTAGCAATAATTGCAATTTTGTTGTTTTGCAGAAGGTTTTCTTTAACAACAAAATTTCTAATTACAAAACTTTCCTGTGCATATGAACAGTAACAGATGATTGAAAACAAGAAAGTAATTGTGAAAATCTTCATAATTCAAGAGAGCGCTTGTTGTATAGTAAATATCCGATATGAAATAAGAAGCCAAATTTTTTTGGTGTATGATCGTAATAATTAAGATTTAAACCAATAGGCCCAACGGGAGTATGATAAATAAGTCCTGCATTACCAATGAAGCTCCTGTCCGCAAATAAATCTCCAAATTTGGTGCTTTGTAAACCTTCCAAATTTACTTCTTTAAACGGCTGAAAGATATAACCTTCTAGTCTAAAATCAATGTTTTTTCTCAAAGAATAAACATTTTTTATTCCTGCACCAATAAATTTGTCGGCTCTTAAATTTGCTAAAAATAAAGATCTTGAGTCTTGAAGAGGATAAAAAGCAGAAGTGCTAAATAAATTGCTTTTATAAGTTGTGAAATTTGGCTTATTACTATAAACAAAATCAGCAGAATAGCCAAGTGCGTATTTCTTATTTAAATTAAAATATCGCTCTGTCTGCAGATTAAACTTCAACCATTGCCTTAGGTTTCTGGATTTGGAAATCATCGGATAATAAGGGTCGTTTTCGAGGATATTTCCTGGATTATAACTTTCTGTACCTTTAAAATAACTCAAGCTAATATGTAACATATTCCCAGAACTGGCATATTGCTTTCTATTTAGGGTATTAAAGCTATAGCTTATGCCATTCGCAAAACCATCAAATATTGATTTGTCTAAAATATCACCAGTTGTAAAATTATCAGTGGGGCTGTAGTTATCCCTATTATGAATATAATAACTAAAAGCATTAATTTTTGAATGTCTTCGAATATACGTTCCAAAACTTAATCCTAACTTTTTATCAGATTGCTCAATAAAAGTAGGATGTTTATTTTCTGAGAATAATTCTCCCCCGCTAAAATAATTCCAGTGGTTAAATGTGTAATTACTTTCAATAAAAAAAGGAACCTTAAAAGGAACATCTATTCTTATTAGCCCCTGGGCAGCTTCATAAAATCTGCCAAGGTAAAAGTTGGTACTAAAAGTATAAGATAATTTATGCAGGTAATTGTATTGTAATCCTATAAATGCATTGCTAATTGGTCTGCTGGAGATATTTCCTCCAAAATTTAGTTTAAAGTTATCTTGTGATTGAACCTGAACATTAAAATCGTAAGAGTTTTCATTTTCTCTATATTTCAAGCTGGGGTAAACAGTTTCAAAATTATCATCGCCTAAAAGCTTATAATAGCCATCTTTGATTTCTTTAAGCGAGAGCTGTCTGTTTTCGTAGTTAAAGATGTTTTTTACATAAGAACGCTTTTTCGAATTTACCCCTGATACATTTACTCCATCAAACTTTAGGTAAGGACTTTTGTCGCTGAAAGCTTTTCTTTTTGCTGATAACAAAGCAGGCTCTTGCTTTTTTTGAATCTTTTTCAAGATTTCAGGCATTTGTGCCAGGGTACTTTTGTAACCCTGTTCTATAATTTCTTTAACCGGTTTAAAATTAGTGACGCTGTAATTTTTTAAATCAGGCTCTATGTATATGCCGCTTGGTCCAATGGCAGTGGAGTCGGTTTTGCTGAGAAAAAGATAAACGAGGAACCTGTTCATTAATTTTTCATCATTATCCTTAGGATAATCGTTGAAATTCTTTGAAGATACATTAGCGCCAATGATAATGTCGGGTGCAAAGTCTGATTTCATCACATCCACCGGGAAATTATTGTATAAGCCACCATCAAAAACAAATTTATCATCTACTTTTATAGGTCTGTAAACCAGAGGAACAGTCATGCTCCCTCTTACGGCTTCTGCCAGATTTCCTTTTTTTACAGGTATCATTTTTTGAGACAATACATCGGCAACAATGCACCTGAAAGGAATGAATAGGTTATCGAAATTATCTCTTGCATTGGCTGAGGCCTGAGAAAGCAATTCTATTAAAGCAAAATTTAAAGGAACATCGTTGATAAGGTTCGATCGTAATTTGAAATTAAACCCCGAATCTATTTGTAACTTGGCAGTAACAAAAGAAGGATTCGTTTCTTTCTTCTGAAAATAGTAGCTGTAATCACTACTGTATTTTCCGCTTACCCAATTCTGGAAATCTCTGCTTAATGCAATATATTCTATTTCTTGCGGAGAATATCCTGCAGCATACATTGCACCCACAACAGCGCCCATAGAAGTGCCGGTTATATAGTCGATTGGGATATTGTTTTCTTCGAGTGCTTTTAACACTCCAATATGAGCCAAACCTTTTGCTCCACCACCACTAAACACCAGTCCTACTTTTTGGGAGAAAGCTTTAGAATAGAGTAAGCTAATCAATATGGCAACCAGGTATTTCACGACTTTAAAATACTCATTAAAATATTAATTAAACAATGTAGAAATGTTTGATATAGAAAAAGGAGACCTCAAGATCTCCTTTTTTACTCTTTTAACGATATGTAGTTTTATACAGAGAAACTTTCTCCGCATCCACAGGTTCTGCTGGCATTTGGATTAACAAAGTTAAATCCTTTACCATTTAAACCATCAGAAAAATCTAATTCTGTCCCAGCAAGGTATAAGAATGATTTCATGTCCAAGACAATCTTCAAACCTTTGTCTTCGAATTCCTGATCGCCTTTTTGAGTTTCATTATCAAAGTCCATGTTGTAGGATAGGCCAGAGCAACCTCCGCCTTTTACAGAAACTCTTAAGAAATAAGAACTATCCAGCCCGGCATCTCTGATGAGTTCTTCTACTTTTTGTTTTGCTTTTTCTGTAACTGTAACCATTTTATTAGATTTTGAGAAAGGAGATTTTAGATTTATTGTGAGACCATTTTATGATCCTATCCAATCTCTTGTTCTCCCATCTATAAATTAATGATGCGATTTTTCTAATTCTAAAGCAGGCATACCATTTTTAACACGGTAGTCATTAATGGCAGATTTAATTGCGTCTTCTGCTAAAACAGAACAGTGAATTTTAACCGGCGGTAATGCTAATTCCTCCACAATATCCATATTGTCTATAGAAATTGCTTCGTCAATAGATTTTCCTTTTAACCACTCTGTAGCTAAAGAAGACGATGCTATTGCAGAACCACAGCCAAATGTTTTAAATTTAGCATCAGTGATCATGTTATTCTCGTCAACTTCGATTTGCAACCGCATCACATCACCACATTCAGGTGCTCCAACTAAGCCTGTACCTACATTTTTTTTGCTTTTATCAAGTGTACCCACATTCCTTGGGTTGCTATAATGATCTATTACTTTATCTGAATATGCCATGATTTTATGAATTTGTCAATTTGGTAATTAACCAATTTGGTAATAATATTTTATACTAATTATAATTATCTAATTTTTCTTCTTTTATATTGTCAAGTTATCTCATGAACAAATTGACAAATCGAATTAATGTTCTGCCCATTCAATAGAATCAAGATCTATGCCTTCCTTAAACATTTCCCATAAAGGTGACAATTCTCTGAGGTGATTTACTGCTTTTTTAGTGTTTTCAATAGCAAAATCCACTTCTTCTTCTGTGGTGAACCTTCCTAGCCCAAATCTTATAGAAGAGTGTGCCAAATCGTCAGATAAACCCATATTCTTTAAAACATATGAAGGTTCTAAAGATGCAGAAGTACAAGCCGATCCTGAAGAAACAGCCATATCTTTCATCGCCATCATTAAACCTTCTCCTTCAACATATTTGAATGAAATATTTGTAGTATGTGGTAAACGATTTTCCTTATTGCCATTTAGATAAGATTCTTCCATTTCAAGAAGGCTATTCTCTAACTTATCTCTTAATGCAGATAAACGTTTAGCTTCTTCTTCCATTTCGTTAAAGCATAATTCACATGCTTTACCTAATCCCACGATTCCAGGAACGTTTAAAGTACCAGAGCGCATGCCTCTTTCGTGGCCGCCACCATCCATTTGGGAAGTAACTTTTACTCTTGGATTTTTTCTTCTCACATAAAGTGCACCCACACCTTTTGGTCCGTACATTTTATGTCCGGAGAACGCTAGCAGATCAATTCCATCAGCAATTACATGCACAGGAACTTTACCAACGGCTTGTGTAGCATCAGTAAAAAATAAAGCGCCGTGTTTATGAGCTATGGCAGAAATTTCTTTGATAGGTTGGATTACGCCAATTTCATTATTGCCATACATTACCGAAACAAGAATAGTTTGATCGGTAATTGCTGCTTCTAATTTGTTTAGGTCTAGCAAGCCATCTGGCTCTACTTCTAAATAGGTAATGTTGGCACCGATTTTTTCTAAATGCTTACAGGCATCTAATACAGCTTTGTGCTCTGTAGTTAAGGTAATGATATGGTTACCTTTATCTTTATACATCTCGTAAACACCTTTCAAAGCAAGATTGTCTGATTCTGTTGCTCCTGAGGTAAAGATGATTTCTTTTTCATTTGCGCCAATTAATTTTGCAGCCTGTTCGCGGGCATAATCAACAGCTTCTTCTGCAGCCCAGCCAAATGGGTGGTTTCTACTGGCAGCATTGCCAAATTTCTCAACAAAATATGGTAACATCGCTTCCAGAACCCTTGGGTCCATTGGAGTTGTTGCGTTATTGTCTAAATATATAGGAGTCTTAAGCATCGTATTAATTTTCTATAAGCAAAGGTAAGAAAAATCTTAGTATAGATTATATATGATAGAGTATATAATATAGGTTTATGGTCATTAAAAAGCAATTTTGATGTTAGTTTTAAGGCGGCAGCTAGGCGGCTGTGCTCTGAAAATGAATATATTTTTAAGTGGCTTTATAAAAATGTGAAATATTATTGCTGTTTTTTATGATTGAATACAAATAATTAATATATTTGCACCTCTTAAAAAACGGGACTGAAAGGAACTAAACACGATGAAAAAAGAATTGCATCCATCAAACTATAGATTAGTAATTTTTAAAGACATGTCTAACGACTACGCTTTCATGACTAAATCTTGTATCAATACCAACGAAACTATTAAATGGGAAGATGGTAATGAATATCCTCTTGTGAAATTAGAGATTTCTCATACTTCGCATCCATTCTATACTGGTAAAATGAAGCTTATTGATACCGCAGGACGTATCGATAAATTCAAAAATCGTTACGCGAAAAAATAATTATCATAAAAAAAATATTTTTATAAGTCCCGGCTTGTTTGTCGGGACTTTTTTTGTTTTTTTGCAATATGACAATCATTTTTTTTGATGATCAAAGCAGGGAGAATCTTGCACCTTTAACTTTTACACGCCCGGTTGCCGATTTAAGAATTGGGATTTTAAAAATTTCAGAAAAATGGCTCCGTCATTTCAAAGCTGAGTTTTCCTATAAAACAGCCGGTTACCTACAAACTAAATTTCCTTTAAAGGTTTCTGATACCAATACTTTAATTAACGGATCTGTGCTGCCAGACGAAATTCTTTTAGCTGCAATAGAACAATTGAGAGAAGGAGAGATTTTGGTAAAAGAAGAGATCGTTATTGCTGCCCGGTTAAACAGGGAACTGGCTATTGATTTTGATTATAAGGATCTAACAGCTTTTAAAAAGTTGCTCTATAAAGGAGAATCTTTATTTAAAATCAATTACCCCGAAGATATTTTCAGGAATAATGATGCAGCTATAAAAGCTGATTTTAAATCCTTAACAGCTAACAGGACCTCAGCTAGTTTAAGTTCGTCCAATACTATTATTGGCGATGATATTTTTGTAGAAGAAGGGGTAGAAGCAGAGTGCTGCAGCTTTAATACCAAAAGGGGACCAATTTATTTGGGAAAGCAATCCGAAGTTTGGGAAGGTACACATGTAAGAGGAAGTTTAGCGCTTTGTCATAACTCGCAAATTAAAATGGGGGCTAAGATTTATGGCGGGACAACCATTGGTCCAAATTGCAGAGTTGGCGGCGAGATTAATAATGCAGTAATTTGGGGAAACTCCTCTAAAGGGCATGATGGTTATTTAGGCAATGCAGTTGTCGGGGAATGGTGTAACTTTGGTGCGGATTCTAATAATTCTAATCTCAAAAATAATTATGCTGAAGTAAAATTATGGGATTATAATTCAGAAAGATTTAGAAGCACAGGCTTGCAGTTTTGCGGATTAATTATGGCCGACCATGCAAAATGCGGTATCAATACCATGTTTAATACAGGAACTGTTGCAGGCGTAAGCGCAAATATTTTTGGAGCAGGTTTTCCGCGTAATTTTATTCCTGACTTTGCCTGGGGAGGTGCGCATGGTTTCGAGGTATATAGTTTGAAAAAAATGTTCGATACCGCAGAAGAAGTTTATAAAAGAAGAAACAGGGTTTTTGATCAAACCGAAAAAGATATTTTAACACATATTTTTAATAACACAGTACGATTTAGAAGATTTTAAAATGAGAAAGAAAATTGTTGCAGGTAACTGGAAAATGAATAAAGATTATACTGAAGGAATGTCTTTATTTTCTGAAGTATTAAATATAGCTAAAGATGAAATTCATGGAGAACAGGCAATTATTGTTTGTGCACCTTACATCCATTTACACAGCTTAGCATCATTAGCAAAAGGCAGTAACCAGGTTTTTATTGGTGCTCAAAACAGTCACCAGGAAGAATCAGGAGCTTATACCGGTGAGATATCTAACGGAATGTTAAAATCTGTAGGCGTACAATATGTGATTTTAGGACATTCTGAGCGTCGCCAATATTTTGGAGAAAACAACCAGTTACTGGCTAAGAAAACTGATGCTACTTTAAAGCATGGTTTAACTCCAATATTTTGTATTGGCGAAACTCTAGAAGAGAGAGAAAGTGGAAAGCATTTTAATATCATTAAATCTCAATTGGCAGAAGCAACCTTCCATTTATCTGCAGATGATTTTGCTAAGTTGGTAATTGCTTATGAGCCGGTATGGGCAATTGGTACTGGAGTAACTGCATCTTCAGACCAGGCACAGGAAGTGCATGCCTTTATCAGGAAAGAAATTGCAGCTAAATATGGAGAAGCAGTTGCAGAAGGTATTACCATTCTATATGGCGGAAGCTGTAACCCTAAAAATGCTCAGGAATTATTCTCTCAAAAGGATATCGATGGAGGATTAATTGGAGGTGCATCATTAAAATCAAGAGACTTTTTAGACATCGCCAAAGTGTTTAATAAATAGAAAAATAGATTTTACTTATAATAGAACTTACTACAGAAACTTTTGTTAAGTAGTAAGTTCTTTTTGTATAAAGACTAAGCATAATTAAATGAATTATTACGAACTGGCTTTCACTGTAAATGGTACAGAAGATTTTCATCAGGATTTATTAATTAATACACTTTCAGAAGTGGGTTTTGATACTTTTGAAGAAACAGAGCAGGGTTTTAATGCCTATATCAAAGCTGATGATTTTGAGCAGGAGGCGATAGAGAAAGCCATAAATGAGTATGCTGATATGTTCGAATTTTCCTATCAATCCAATCTCATACCGCAAAAGAATTGGAATGAAGTATGGGAAAGTAATTTTGAGCCCATTAGTATAGAAAACAAAGTCCGGATAAGGGCCACATTTCACGAGCCATCAGTAGGTTTTGACTATGAAATTGTAATTGATCCTAAAATGTCTTTTGGAACAGGTCATCATCAAACTACCGCTTTAATGCTGGAGTGGGTGTTAGAAACAGATGTAAAGGATATGCAGGTTTTAGATATGGGATGTGGCACAGCTATATTAGGGATTTTGGCTTCAAAAAAAGGAGCTTTATCTGTTGATGCCATAGATTACGATGAAATTTGTTATGATAGCGCTCTTGAAAATGCTACATTAAATCATGTTGATAACCTCACAGCCTATTGTGGATCTAAAGAAGTAATTCCCGAAAAAGAATATGATATTATATTAGCCAATATAAACAGAAATATATTATTAGATCAGCTGGAAAGCTATTCTAAAGTGTTAAAACCAGGCGGATCATTATTTCTTAGCGGTTTTTACGAAACACCAGATTTGGAAGTACTCAAAGAAGAAGCCGAAAAACATGGTCTAAGTTATACTCATCATAAAAAAATGGATGAATGGGTTTCTGCAAAATTTACTAAATAAGAAGAAATTGAGAGTTCATTTTATTGCTATCGGTGGCGCAGCAATGCATAATCTTGCTATCGCACTACATTTAAACGGATTTACAGTTACAGGTTCGGATGATTTTATATATGAGCCGTCGAAAACGAGGCTAAGAAACCATGCTTTACTGCCTCAGCAGGAGGGATGGCATCCAGAGCTAATCACCAGCGATCTAGACGCCGTGATTTTAGGGATGCATGCCAAAGCAGATAATCCCGAATTATTAAAGGCGCAGGAACTAAATATTCCTGTTTATTCTTACCCTGAATATATTTACGAACAATCGAAAAATAAAAAACGGATAGTAGTTGGCGGAAGTCATGGGAAAACAACCATCACTTCTATGATTCTTCATGTGTTAAATTACTATAAAAAGGACTTTGACTACCTGGTTGGTGCACAAATAGAAGGATTTACAAACATGGTAAAACTATCTGATGCTCCTGTTATTATTATAGAAGGGGATGAATATCTGGCTTCACCGATTGACAGAAGGCCAAAATTCCATTTATACAAGGCTCATGTGGGTATTATCAGCGGAGTAGCCTGGGATCATATAAATGTTTTTCCAACTTTTGCTATTTATAAAGAACAATTTACTAAATTTATAAAAACATTAGAACCTGCAGGAAGCTTAATATATTCTGAAGATGATGAAGTACTGGTAGACATCGTCCAAAAATATAATTCAGATAAAGCACTAACACTCATTCCTTATCGAGCCGATACTTTTAAAGTAGAAAATGGTAAAACCTATTTAGAATTGGAAGGTAAAAAGGTCGCACTTGAAATTTTCGGGAAACATAATTTAATGAATATCAGTGCCGCAAGATTAGCTTGCGAGCATGTTGGGATTTCAAGCGAAAAATTTTATACGGCTATAAGCTCTTTTAAAGGAGCTGCTAAGCGTTTAGAAAAACTTGCTGAAAATGAAAACACTGTTATTTTTAAGGATTTTGCCCATTCACCTTCTAAGTTAAAAGCAACCGTAGAAGCTGTGAAACATCAATATCCTGAGAGAAAATTAATTGCATGTATGGAATTACATACCTTTAGCAGTTTGGATAAATCATTTTTGGCAGAATATGCGCATACATTAGACGCCGCAGATAATGCAATTGTATTTATAGACGAAGAGACGGTTAAACAAAAGGGTAAAGAATTATTCACAGAACAGGAGATTTTAGAAGCTTTTAAATCAAAACATATTAAATATTTTAATAAGTCTGAGGAAATAAAAGATGCCTTAGGAGCGTTGAATCAGGGAAATTATAATGTATTATTCATGAGTTCTGGGAATTTTGGAGGTATTGATTTAGTTACATTATCAAAAAAAATCCTTTTAAAATAAATTTTACGTATTTTTACGCATCGTTAACTTTAGATTAAGTTTAGTGGTTGATAAATATTAGTATTGGTTAAATATGAAGTTGTTAGGAAAGAAAATTAGATTATTGAGACACCAGAAGGGCTGGAGTCAAGAAGATGTATCAAAACAGTTAGATATTTCTATACCTGCGTTTTCTAAAATCGAGACAGGAATTACGGATGTGAATTTATCGAGGTTAGAACAAATATCAGCGCTTTTTGATATGAGTGTTGTGCAATTGTTAACTTATAACGACCCAGAGCAGGAAGTAAAATATGCTTCTGAACTTGAAGTTGCTAATAAGAAATTGCAAGACAGAAATGCTGAAGTTATAGACCTTCAAAAAAAGGTGATAGAACTTTATGAAGAAATAAGAAACATGAAGACTTTTGTTTAAAATAAAAGAAGAGCCTAATTACAGGCTCTTTCTTTATTTTGATCATTCTACTATTTAAAGAAAGATCTCATTGTTGCATGTCTCTTCCCAAACGTGGCACCTGTGGCCTCATGGATGGATAGCATCTTGTCGTTAAAGTCACCCACCCACGATAATTCAAGTTCTGTATACCGATTTAAAGGATAGACATATTCTTTAAGCTTGATAAACAAGGCAGACTCGAGCCCATGTTTCTGAAACTTTTCTTTTGTACCCATTACAATCGCCCTCATTCTGTTCACTCCTTTGTATTTATAGTAAAGAAATCTCAGCTTTTCAATTAATCCTAATTTGCCGTTTAAGGGCTTTATCATTTGATTGGCATCCGGAAGTATGATCACGAAAGATGCAGGCTCTCCGTTAACATAAGCAAACCAAATAAGATTAGGGTCCATAATAGGTTTCATCTTATTGAAGCTTTCTACTACCGTTTCATATTTGATGGGAGAGAAGTTAGGGAAGTTTTTCCAGGCATCATTGTAGACTTCCATAAAATCTGCTGCAAACTGGTTAAAGTTTTTAGTGTCTAAAGGTTTGAATTCATAGCCCTCCTTTTTACTTACCCATGTTGCTATTTTGGTGAATCTTTCGGGGAAAGGCTTATATACCTCCAGGTGGTTGGTAATCTGTTCGTATTGTGTAACAAAACCATATTCCTCAAAATGTTTTTTATAATAAGATTTATGATAGTTCATCCCGTAAGAAGGGTGGGTAAAACCTTCAATCAAAAGCCCCCAAAAGTTGTCGTTTTCACCAAAGTTTATGGGCCCGTCCATGGCTTGCATGCCATTTTCCTGCAACCATAATTTCGCAGTATCAAATAGTATTTTAAAAGCCTTATAATCGTCTATAGCTTCTACAAAACCCACACCGCCGGTAGGCTGTTCAAATGAATAGGCTTTTTTATCATTAATAAAAGCAGCAATCCGGCCGATAAGCTGATCATGATCGTCTTTTAATATCCATCTTTTTGCCTTTCCATGTTGGTGAAAATTGTTTTTATTTGGATCGAAAACGGCATTGATATCATTATCCAGAGGGCAAACCCAAACTGAATCATCTTTATAGATGATTCTTGCTACATCTAAAAATGTTTTTTCATCTTTTTTTGAGCTAACCTCTTGTATCCTCATTAAAATCTTGTGTTATAAAAATAAAAAAAGCATCCATTATAGAATGCTTATTAAAATCATATTGTTATGGATGATTAAAAATCATCGTCATCATCATCAAAATCACCAAATCCATCAACAGTTCCCAAATCATCAAGAGGTAAATCAAAATCATCCTCGTCTTCTTCTACAAACTTTTTGGATGGAGAATCTTGTAATTCATCCTCTTCGTCAGAAAATTTCTCGCTCTTTGGCTTTACGGGTTTTTTAGGGGTTTTCATGAATGTAAGTTTTTACTCTTAGCTCTATTAAAATTAATAAGAATTAGACGATTTCAAAAATATTTTTCATCCTTCCAATTACAATTCAAAATTAACAAGTAAATCCAAATCTTTAAAAATATTTTCAAATTATTCGGTTTTCTCACCTATTTCTAAAGCATCCTGGTTTTCTATATCTTTTAACTGGGGCAGGTCTAAGATAGAGTTTATGCCAAAATAATCTAAAAAATAATTACTTAAGTTATAAAGTAAGGGTCTGCCAGGGCCATCAGCTTTACCAGAAATATTGATCAGGTCTTTTTCCAGCAATTTTTGAATCGTGTAATCGCAGCTTACGCCCCTTATTTGCTCTATTTCTAGTTTTGTAATCGGCTGCCGGTAAGCAATAATAGATAAAGTCTCTAATCCTGCCTGGCTTAATTTTTTCTTAGAACGTTGCAATTGTAGTTGTTGAATCACCGGGTGCGTCTCTTTCTTAGTCAAAAACTGGAAGCCCCCGCCTGTTTCTACAAGTTCTATGGCAGAAGGCTCTGCTGCATACCGTTCTTTAATACTGTTGATGCTTGATTTAATCTCATCATCAGAAACATCTTTTAAGATAGCGGCTTGCAGGCAAATAACAATTTCTTCAAATCTAATGCTAGTGTCTGAAGCAAATATCAAAGCTTCAATATACTTTTCATACTTTTCTATCATTTTATAAAAAATCCCCTTCCAACAGGAGTAAGTTTAATAATTTATTTCCTGCTGTACCATTTCCTGCTGCTTCCGCCATTCATAAAGCTGATTACGTAATTGTGGTTCAAAACCTGCTTGTCTAATAGATTCCTGGATGCCATTAGATGTAAACCTGTGCGGGGCCCCTGCAGCGCTTACCACATTTTCTTCAATCATAATAGATCCAAAATCATTAGCCCCGGCGTGTAAACAAAGCTGTGCAACCTGTTTGCCAACTGTTAACCAGGATGCCTGTATGTTTTTAATATTAGGCAACATGATCCTGCTTAATGCTATCATCCTGAGGTATTCGTCTCCGGTTACATTATTGGTAATTCCTCTTATTTTCTTTAGTAAGGTTCCGTCATCCTGGAAAGGCCATGGGATAAAAGCGGTAAAACCATAATGTCCTTCTGGTTTTTCTGCTTGCACTTCTCTTATCCAAACCAAATGTTCAAAACGTTCTTCAATAGTTTCGATATGGCCAAACATCATGGTGGCAGAGGTAGCAATGTTTAATTTATGGGCAGCCCGCATTACATCCAACCATTCTTGTCCGCCGCATTTACCTTTAGAAATTAATCTTCTTACACGATCATTTAAGATTTCTGCCCCTGCACCAGGTAAAGAATCTAAACCTGTTTCCTGCATTGCTTTAAGCACATCGTAATGACTCATGTTTTCTAATTTAGAAACATGGGCAATTTCCGGCGGACCTAAAGAGTGTAATCTTAATGTGGGATAAAGTTCTTTTAGTTGTTTAAAAAGATCGGTGTAGAATTTTAAACCTAAATCCGGATGATGACCGCCTTGCAATAAAAGTTGGTCGCCGCCTAATCTAAAAGTTTCTTCTATTTTTATTTTATAAGTTTCTATATCAGTAATATAGCTTTCTTCATGTCCTGGTCTTCTAAAAAAATTACAGAATTTACAGTTAGCAATACAAACATTGGTTGTATTAACATTACGATCTATCTGCCAGGTAACTTTACCATGTAGAACTTGTTTTTTTCTTAACTCATTTGCCACATACATTAATTCTGGCGTAGTAGCATGATGGTAAAGATATACGCCTTCTTCTTGAGAAAGAAACTCAAAATTAGAAGCTCTGTTTAACAGTTCAGGAATATTCATAAAGCAAAAATACTTTATAATATTGATTTGTTTAAGAAATCAGTATGTTTAAACTTTTGTTGACTAATAATTGACAGGTTTTTTGTATTATAATTTACTTTTGTGACTACAATATAGTTTATGTTGAAATTCGAGAAATTTACTTTAGAGAACGGTTTAAGAGTGCTGGTACATGAAGATGAAACCACACCTATGGCCGTTCTAAATATTTTATATGATGTTGGAGCCCGGGACGAACAGCCCGATAAAACCGGATTTGCCCATCTTTTCGAACATTTAATGTTTGGGGGATCGGTTAATATCCCTTCTTATGATGAGCCTTTACAAAGGGTAGGAGGTGAGAATAATGCCTTTACCAGCAATGATATTACCAACTATTACATTACTCTTCCGGCTGTTAATTTAGAGACGGCTTTTTGGTTAGAGTCTGATAGGATGCTGAGTCTTGCTTTTTCTGAAAAGAGCTTGGAAGTGCAAAAAAACGTAGTGTGCGAAGAGTTTAAACAACGATACTTAAACCAGCCCTATGGTGATGTATGGTTAAAACTGAGGCCACTGGTCTATAAAAAGCATTCCTATCAATGGCCCACCATAGGTAAAGAACTGTCGCATATAGAAAATGCAACAATTCATGATGTAAAAGCTTTTTTTAAAAAACACTATAATCCGCAAAATGCTATTATGGTAGTAGGAGGGCATGTGAAGTTGGCCGAAGTGAAAGACCTGGCAGAAAAGTGGTTTGCCCCAATCCCGGCAGGAGAAAAATACAACAGGGATCTGCCACAGGAACCAGAGCAAACAGCAGAAGTGAAAGAAACAGTTTATGCTGATGTGCCTTCCAGTGCTATTTACAAGGTTTTTAAAATGCCTGCCAAAACTGATGTCGATTACCCTGTTGCAGATTTAATTTCGGATATTTTATCTCAGGGCAAATCATCCCGATTATATAGAAACCTGGTAAAGGAAAATCAATTGTTCAGTGATATCAATGCTTATAATTTTGGAAGTTTAGACACTGGAATGTTTGTGATAGAAGGGCGCATAAACCCTGATATACAGATGGAGGATGCGGATAAAGCCATATGGAGCGAGCTCGAGATACTTAAAAATGAACTTGTTTTCGAAGAAGAATTAACAAAAGTGAAAAACAAGTTTGAATCTACCTTCGAATTCTCTGAAATGAGCCTGCTGGATAAAGCCATGAACCTGGCCTACTATGAGCTTTTAGGAGATGCAGCGCTTTTTAATAAAGAAGTCTCAAAATATCTTAAAGTAACGGCCGAGGATATAAAAAAAGTCTCTGGGGATCTTTTTCAGGAACACAAAGCAACTACCTTATATTACTTAGCAAAATAATATGTTAAACAGAGAAATTGCACCGCAGTTTAAACAAGTAGAGCAAATAGATTTTATTAAAGCTAAAAAGCATCTGCTTAAAAATAGTATTCCTGTATTTAGTATAAGTGGAGGAGATCAAAATCTGGTACGGATAGAATTTATATTTTCTAACGTCAATTGGAACCAGGAAAAACCTTTATTGGTATCGGCAACCAATACCATGCTAAATGAAGGTACGCATTCATTAACAGGTGCCGAAATTGCTTCTAAAATTGATTATTATGGTTCGTTTTTTCAAACCGATTTTAGTGCAGATCGCTCTTCTGTAACTCTTTATTCCTTAAAAAAATACCTGGCGAATACTTTACCTATAGTAAAAGAGGTGTTAACCGGTTCTATTTTTCCGGAAAAGGAACTTACTACCTATATCAGTAATCAAAAACAGAGGCTGAAAGTAAATCTGGAGAAAAACGATTTTCTCGCCCGAAAAGAATTCAATAAGCTGTTATTCGGCAGTACGCTTTATGGCTATAGTCCAGACGAAAATGACTATGATTTGATTAACAGGGACGATTTGCAGGAATACTTTAGCCAGGCTTATCATCCATTAAATTGTACCATCATCGCATCAGGTAATATAGATCAGCCCATTATTCAAGAGTTAGAAGATTTATTTGGTGCCTGGGAAAGCGAGGTGGCTTTTACTGTAAATCATTTTAAATTCAACACACCTCTTGCAACAGAACACATTATAGAAAAACCTCAGGCTTTACAATCTGCTATACGTATTGGTATTCCAACGATTAACCGTTTACATCCTGATTTTGTTGGCTTCCAGGTTTTAAATACGGTATTGGGAGGGTATTTCGGAAGTCGTTTAATGGCGAATATAAGAGAAGATAAAGGCTATACTTATGGTATAGGATCAGTCAATGCTTCTTTTGAACAGGCTGGTTTTTTCTTTATCGCTTCTGAAGTAGGTACCGATGTTTGCAGGAATACTTTACAGGAGATTGAAAAAGAAATTAATATCCTTAAAACCGAGTCGATTCCTGAGGAAGAACTTCAACTGGTAAAAAATTACCTGATGGGAAGCTTACTTGGAAGCCTGGAAAATGCTTTTTCTCACGCTGATAAATTTAAGAATATTTACTTTTTTGGTCTGGATTATGATTATTTCGATCAGTACATCAAAACCATTAAAAATATAAGCGCAGAAGAGTTAAAAAGCTTAGCCAATAAATACCTGAACTATGAAGATTTTGTGAAGGTTATTGTGGGCAAGGTCTAATCTAAAAAGAAATAGATTGTTAAATTATCATTTATAGATCAGTATTTTTAACAGAATGCAATTTCTATTAAAAATACTGATTTATTTAACCTACCTTTGCTTGGCAAATAAAGAACCCTAATTTGTTTGCTATGCAACTCGATCCACATAAATTTTTACCCGACGGACTTACTTATGATGATGTACTTTTAGTACCAGCCTATTCAGAAGTTTTGCCCCGTGAAGTTGATACTTCCAGCTATTTAACAAAAAATATTCGTCTAAACGTTCCTATTGTTTCTGCAGCAATGGATACAGTTACCGATGCCAATCTTGCAATTGCTATTGCGCAGGCCGGAGGAATTGGTTTTCTGCACAAAAACATGAGCATACAGGCGCAGGCAGATGAAGTAAGAAAAGTTAAACGTTCTGAAAGCGGGATGATACAGGATCCGGTTACTTTATTGGAAGGCGCTTTAGTAGGAGATGCTTTTAAGATAATGAGAGAATACCAAATAGGCGGTATTCCCATCGTTTCAGAAAATAATACCCTGGTTGGGATTATTACCAATCGCGATCTTCGTTTCCAGAAAGATATGGCAAAAAAGATAAGTGAGGTCATGACCAAAGATTACCTGATTACGGCACCTGAAGGTACAAACCTTTCGCAAGCCGAAGCTATTCTTCAGGATCATAAGATAGAGAAATTACCAGTGGTAAATGCTGAAGGCAAACTTTCAGGATTAATCACATTTAAAGATATCCAGAAGTTCAAAAATTTCCCTAATGCCTGCAAAGACAAACATGGCAGGTTAAGAGTAGGGGCCGCCGTAGGTGTTACGCCTGATACCTTACAACGTGTTGCTGCTTTAGTGAAATCTGGTGTAGATGTAATTACCATAGATACTGCTCACGGACATTCTAAAGGAGTAATTGATAAGTTAAAAGAAGTGAAAGCTACTTTTCCCGGACTGGATGTAATTGCAGGAAATGTAGCTACAGCTGCGGGAGCGAAGGCTTTGGCAGATGCAGGCGCCGATGGTGTGAAAGTGGGTATCGGCCCAGGGTCTATTTGTACTACGCGTATCATCGCAGGGGTAGGTGTACCACAGCTATATGCTGTTTACGAAGCTGCCAGAGGTTTAGAAGGAACCGGGGTGCCGGTAATCGCTGATGGTGGTATTAAGCATACCGGAGATATTGCAAAAGCAATTGCAGCCGGGGCGGGTTCTATTATGGCAGGATCTCTTTTTGCAGGAGTAGAAGAATCTCCGGGTGAAACCATTATCTACGAAGGAAGAAAATTCAAATCATACCGCGGTATGGGCTCTGTTGAGGCGATGGAACAAGGCTCTAAAGACAGGTATTTCCAGGATGTAGAAGATGATATTAAAAAATTAGTTCCCGAAGGAATCGTAGGAAGAGTGCCTTACAAGGGAACTTTAGCAGAGGTAATGCACCAATACGTTGGCGGACTAAAAGCCAGTATGGGGTATTGCGGAGCAAAAGATATTGCAACTTTACAAAAAGCACAGTTTGTAAGAATTACAGCTTCGGGTATCAGAGAATCACATCCTCATGATATCACCATTACAAAGGAAGCGCCTAATTATTCAAGATAGCTTAATAAAAAAGGGATTCAATTTTGAATCCCTTTTTTATCTCGAATCTTTATTCATAAAGAGGTCTCTTTCAAGCTGATTTTCGCGTTCTACCAGGTCTGCAATACTGGTGTTACCCATAATATCTATGCTGGCGTCTCTTACTTTTTTCATCATTTCCCTGATGCTACAGGTTAATTCATCTTTGCATTCTTCACATCGCTGATAGAAATTTAAGCTCACACAGGGTAATAGTGCAATAGGGCCGTCCAGAATTCTGATAACATTGGCTACCATTATTTCAGAAGCCGGTTTATTTAAGTAATAACCCCCACCAGCACCCATTCTGCTTCCTAACACTTGCCCTCTTTTCAGATCTAATAAAATAGCTTCCAAAAAACGTTTCGGAAGACCTTCATTCTTAGCTATTTCTGCTATCAACATAGGTCTGTTCTCCTTGTTACGGGCAAGTGCAATTAATGCCTTCACGGCATATTTAGTTTTTTTAGTTAACAAATTCTATCTCCTTTTTTCAAAAATATGGATTTTTTCAGGAATCATTCTAACAGAAATCCTGATATAAATTAAAGTAACTTTATATTTTTAAATCTAATACATAGTTTTGGCTTAAAGAAATAGATATATGCTTATTATTAAAAACCACGAAGAATTCCAAAAATATTTAGGTAAAGAGCTAGGTGTTTCGGCCTACCATAAAATTACCCAGGAACAAATCAATTTGTTTTCTGATGCAACACTTGACCATCAGTGGATCCATACAGATACAGAAAGAGCTGCTACCGAAAGTCCTTTTAAAGCGACCATTGCTCATGGTTACCTCACTTTATCGCTTATCCCATTTTTATGGAAACAGGTTGTTGATATCCAAAATTTAAAAATGGAAATTAATTACGGAATAGAAAAGCTAAGATTTGCACAAGCCGTTGTGGTAGACAGCGAAGTGAGATTAAAAGTTAAGCTGGCTGCAATAGCCAATCTAAGGGGTGTAACCAAAGCGAATATTGGCATAGAGCTGGAAATAAAAGACCAGAAGAAACCGGCATTTGTTGGGGAAGCCGTTTTCCTTTATCACTTTAATCAATAAATCGGTTCTTATTTTTCGTCGAGCGGAGAGCCAAAGGGCTTTCTCAGAACCTCGTCATCAGGATTGTCATTATTAAGTACATCAGTATCTAAAGAAGAGCTGTCTGCGTCTAATCCAATGTCCTGTTTTCTAACCTTTTCAATTTGCTCCTGAATTTCTTTTCTTAAGTCTTCAGGAGTTTTTTTTTGTTTTTCATTCATATTGTAATGATTTAAGACGGATAAAAGATCCGGAGGTTTTAATTTGATAATTAAACAGTCATAAATCAAAGATAGTTTCATACTTAGTGAAATAATGGCTTACACTTTGTATAGCACAAGGTATGTTAGCAAAGTTAAATCCCATCTTCCAGTCCTATACCCTTAAAGGTAAGAAGGTTGCCAAGCATTCTCTTGAGGTATGGAGTTCAGAAAATACGATATTGCTATACCTTTTAACAGGTGCAATAATGTCTCTTGCGTTTATTAACGGTCCTTCTGCTTTTATTCACTTCTTTCTTACGCTTTTCAGATAAAAATCTTTTCGATATAGGGGTTGCCTTAATTCATCCCTCCTTTTTATAGGCAGTTAACTATTGCTGTACCTGCTTTATTTAATGTTAACTCTTTTATTAAACTGTCTGCTGTAATTTTTTTAGTACCAAAATCGATGTCTGTTTTGGAACTTTGAAATCGTATTAGATTTGTTCTTTATGTTTAAATCATTAATAAAATTTAGATCTATAGTAAGTGCGTTAAAAATTGCTATTTAACGCATTTACTACGGACTCATTACGGATTCATTAGGCATTTATGGAGAGGAAATTAAAATTAAATTTAGCAGAAATTTCAGGTTAATCATCATGCAATCCTCATAAAATGGAGCACTAATCAGATATAATCTGACATTGGTTATTTATTAACCAAATACATCAATATCTTTGCAATATGTCTATTTATACAGAGGAAACCATCGTTGCTTTGGCTACACCCTCAGGGGTAGGGGCAATAGGGGTCATCCGGCTTTCGGGACCGCAGGCCATTGCCATTACCAACCTTGTATTTCGTGGGAAGGATTTGAGCAAGGAATCGTCGCATACTATACATTTTGGAACCATCCGGGATGAGGACCTGATTTTGGATGAAGTACTGGTTTCTCTTTTTGTGGCTCCGCATTCCTATACCAAGGAAGATGTGGTCGAGATCAGCTGCCATGGATCGGACTATATCATCGAATCCATCATCAAACTGATGATCAAACATGGAGCAAGGGCCGCAAAGCCGGGCGAATTTACTTTACGGGCATTTTTGAATGGTGGTTTAGACCTTTCACAGGCTGAGGCTGTTGCTGATTTAATTGCTTCCGGATCAAAGTCTTCACACCAACTTGCCATGCAGCAAATGCGTGGTGGTTTTTCTAATGAACTAAAAGGATTGAGGGAGCAGCTCATCCATTTTGCATCCATGATAGAACTGGAACTTGACTTTGGTGAGGAGGATGTAGAATTTGCTAACCGAGACCAGCTGAAAAGGCTGATCCTGGATATCAATAGGGTGATCACCCGTTTGATACAATCCTTTGAAATGGGGAACGTGATTAAAAACGGAATCCCAGTAGTGATCGCAGGAAAGCCTAACGTAGGAAAATCGACCTTATTGAATGCTTTACTAAATGAGGAAAGAGCCATCGTTTCTGATATTGCCGGAACCACCCGCGATACGGTAGAAGATGAGATTACAATAAAAGGACAACGTTTTCGCTTTATAGATACCGCCGGCATCCGTGAAACTACCGATATTATAGAAGCAAAAGGAGTGGAACGTACTTTCGAAAAGATCAAGAGTTCAGCAATTGTGCTTTATATCTTCG
>JAZQRF010000280.1:0-15475 GCA_045629485.1 Pelobium sp.
CAGAACTCAAAACCTTGAAAATTTCACAAAAAATGCTGATATTTTAATTGCGGCTATTGGCAAAAAGAATTTCATTACGGCTGATATGGTGAAAGACGGAGCTGTTGTTATAGATGTAGGTATGAATAGAGAAACTTCAGAAACTACAAAATCCGGATATAAATTATTTGGTGATGTAGATTTTGAAAATGTTGCGCCTAAATCTTCTTATATCACACCTGTTCCTGGCGGTGTGGGTTTAATGACTATCGTTTCCTTATTGAAAAACACTTTAGCAGCGGCTAAGAAAGAAATTTACAGTTAATGGTATGTTTTCTCTATGCAACATTTTGAATAGAGGTTTTAAATTGTAAAAATTAGTTACTTAATAGTAGCAAGCTTATATACTTGTTGAAAAGGTTTGATAATAAATTATCAAACCTTTTTTTGTTGCTAATCTTTGGAATTGTCTTGCTTTACCCAAACCAAATCTTCAATTTTATAACCAAGAGATTTAGCTAAGTCAAGGTATTCTTGTTTAATATTTTCCGGGATTGTAGTCTTCCGCGATAATATCCATAAGTACTGTAAATCATTGCCTGCCACTAATGCATATTTATAATCTTTATCTAAAGCAATTACATTATATCCGGCATAGAACGGACCGAAAAAGGAAACTTTTAATCTTGCTTCATTTATATTTTTTACAAATTTTGCTTTACCAATACTTTGTTTCCATTTTTTCTTCACATAATTATAACCCTGGTTATCTACTTTTATAGAGCCATCTTTATTTAAAGAATAATGGGCAGTGGTATTATTTAAATTCTTTTCGAATTTAAAATCCAGGCGGGCGATCTCGTACCATTTACCTAAATATTTAGATTGATCGAAAGGTTTTACGGCTGAGGCACCATTTGGTATAGAAACTTTACAAGATGATATTAATAGTGACGCCACAGCTACAGTGGCTAAGGGAATGGCATAATGTTTAATTTTCATGATAGTCATTTTATAATGTAATACCATTTACTATACCAGAATCAAACTTCGTTTACTTCTCTTATAACCTGCACTTAAAGCAATACTGCGTTCGCTAAGAAATAGACTAATGAATGGCACTTACTCCACCAGAAACAATAAATTTCATAGCCTGAGCAGACGAGATATTTAAAGGTTTAACAAATTCAGCTTTCACGATTACCAGTTGCCCGGCAAAAGAATAAGACCATGGGAAATAAACTGCTACCTCATCCTCTAAACCTAAAACACTTAGATCCTTTTGAGTTAAAAACCCGATTTTCTTAGTCCCGTCTGTACAGCTTACCAAAACAGGTTCGCTCAATTTCTTTTCATCACCTACAAAGGCCTCTGTTAAGTCTTTTGCAGAAGAATAAAGGAACTTAAATACAGGTATTTTATTAAGCCATTTATTTGCCCAATGATAAATAGGTTCTGTAATTAAATAAGTAGCAATTATACCAACAAACAAAATAATGATAATAACCGATAAGATCCCCAAACCCGGAATGTAGAGTGGTCTTCCGGTTTCCGGGTTCACTAAAAAGCTATCACTAAAATTCAATAAAGAATCGAGTGATGTAAAGGCCCATAGCAATATAATAATGGCGGCTCCCATTGGTAAAATCACCAACAAACCCTTGGCAAAATATCTTAATAACGCATTAAATATTCTTCTCATTTTCCTATTCGTAATAATATATTCTTTTAACCCTTTGTGAGATATTGGTAAGTACCTCGTAAGGAATGGTATTTAGCTTTTCTGATAAATTATAAAGCGTTTCCTGTGTGTTAAAAACAATCACTTCGTCGCCTTCTTTTACATCTAATCCCGTAATATCAAGCATACACATATCCATACAAGTATTACCTATTGTAAAAACTTCTTTCCCGTTGATAAACATACTGCCTTTTCCATTTCCTAAAGCTCGTGGAAAACCATCTGCATAGCCTATTTTAACAGTGGCAATTTCACCATCCTCTGCCATTACTCCTGCCCTGCCGTAACCTACAGTCTGACCTTTCTTCAGCCGCTTAATTTGAGACACGGTAGTCTTTAGTGTTGCTACCTGATGAAGATTTTTATCGTCTTTATAAAAATTATCTATCCCATATAAACCTATACCAAGTCTCACCATATCAAACTGTGCCTCCGGCCATTTTCTTATTGCAGAAGTATTAGAAATATGCTTTAAAAAAGAATAAGAAATACGAGCTTCCAGTTGGGAACAAAAATCTTTAAAAATTGTAATTTGCTCCCGGGTATAATCGCTATGCTGCTCAGATTCACTCGCGACCAGGTGAGAGAAAACGGATCTTATTTTTATAGATGGATTTTCTTTCAAAAATCCAATAATCTTTTCCAGATCAGTTTCTTCAAATCCTAAACGGTGCATTCCGGTATCTAATTTTAGGTGAATGTAGTATTCATCTATATTATTCAGTTGCAGGTAGGTCACCAAAGAGTCTAACGCCCTAAAACTAAATATCTCCGGCTCCAGGTTATTTTGAACTACCGATTCAAAAGAAGAAATTTCAGGGTTCATTACCATAATAGGTAACGTTATTCCTTTTTCTCTTAAAGCTATTCCTTCATCAGCGTAAGCTACCGCTAAATAATCTACCCTGTTAAATTGCAGTAAATTAGCTATTTCATAGCTTCCGCTACCATAGGCAAAAGCTTTCACCATAGCCATTAATTTTACGCCAGGTGCTAATTTAGATTTATAAAAATTAAGATTCTGCTCTAAAGCATTCAGATTAATTTCCAGAATAGTTTCATGCGCCTTTTCGCTCAGCAGGGCACTTATCTTTTCGAATTCGAAATCTCTTGCTCCTTTCAGAAGAATGGTCTCGTGATTAAAATCTGAAGCAGTAAAATGATCAATAAAATCTTGTGTGCTTTGAAAAAAACGGCTAGCTGGCCTAAATAAATCCCGATGGGCAGAAAGGTCAGGTCCAATTCCGATAAACCTGTTAATCTTTTTACTCTTTAATAGCTGTGAAAGCTTTTTATAAAGTTGCTTACTTTTTAAACCAGATTGGTAGATATCAGAAAGAATAAGGGTTTTATTTGGATGCTGATTTTGATGATTTAAAAAATCCAATGCAATTTCTAAAGAGGTAAAATCAGAATTATAAGAATCATCAATAACGGAGGTTTGATTGACACCACTTTTTAACTCGAGCCTCATTTTAACGGCCATGAGGCGTGGTATTCTTAATTCAATAGTTTCCTGAGGGATACCTAAAGCCAATAAAGTAGCCCAGCAGGTGATTGCATTTTCTACGGAAGCTTTATCTATAAATGGGATTTGAATACTAATCTCTTTATCCAAATAAATTGCTTTAATGATGGTATGGCTTGCAAAATGTTGTACCAATTTAATTTCCAGATCAGCTTTTGCATGAAAACTCCAGGAAAAACATGAAGTAGTATCCTTTTTATAGGTTAGATATTCTGCATTGCAAATCAACAATTTAGAGTTTTCAAAAAGCTGGAACTTTTCTGAGATCTTTTGCCTTGTATCAGAAAAGCCCTCGTCATGCGAACTTCCAATATTTGTAAAAACCCCAATGGTAGGCTTTATCACTTCCTCCAGTCTCGACATTTCATTAGGTAAGGAAATGCCTGCTTCAAAAATACCATAATCAAATTGCGAATCCATTTGCCAAACCGACAAAGGAACACCTACCTGGGAATTATAACTTTTAGGGCTCCTGATCACATTAAAATCCGGAGCTAGTAATTGGTAAAGCCATTCTTTTACAATTGTTTTACCGTTGCTGCCAGTTATCCCTATAACCGGATAAGTAAAAGACGAGCGATGAACAGCAGCTAATTTCTGCAGCGCATGCAAAGGATTGGAATGATAGATAAAGTTGGCATCGGGATACTGGCCAACATCTAAATTGACATCGTAGTACACAAAACAGCGTAGCCCTGCCTGGTATAAAGCTGGTATAAATTGATGCGCATCTTTCCGACCTTTTAAGACAAAGAAAATGGAGGCCGTAGGATCCGTTAACTTACGGCTATCAATTAATATATTTCTTACAATTTCATTTGGGGAAGGTAAATGAGATCTATCTGATATGATTTCAGCTATTTCAAGAACAGTATATACCTTTAAATTCATGTTGCGCAAATTTGGTGAATATTCATGAATAACACTAATTTTAGGCGATGTATAAAGAGCAACCAAAAAAATATATAGATAAAAATTCTGCACAGCTCAAAGCAGAAGCTTTTTGTGCATACCAGGAACGGAGCCAATATGAAGTGCGGGGAAAACTGATCGATTTGGGAATCTTTGGTAATGATCTGGAAGACATCATTTCCTACTTGATTGAAAATAATTTTTTAAATGAATCCAGGTTTGCCCATGCCTATGCCCAGGGTAAACTAAGAATAAAAGGCTGGGGCCGAAATAAAATAAAAGAAGGGTTGAAAAGAAAAGGTGTATCAGCGCCTCTTATTAAATTGGCATTAAAAAATTTAGATGCAGATGAATATCTGGAGAAACTTGAAAAAACACTTGTTAAAAAATTCGAGGAGTACCATACCAAAACTGATTATACCACCAAAAATAAGATCATTAGGTATGCTTTATCGCGAGGGTTCGAATACGATTTGATTTTTTTTGTCCTGAATAATAATGTATTAAAACAATAATTTTATTTTTTTACGCTAGCCACTTGCAAACTCTCTTTTTCTGCCTATATTTGCACTCCTTCTAAAGGAAAATGCTCTTTAAAATAATACAATGCGAAAGTAGCTCAGTTGGTAGAGCGCAACCTTGCCAAGGTTGAGGTCGCGAGTTCGAACCTCGTCTTTCGCTCTTGAAAGTTTTTTGCTGAAGTGGTGGAACTGGTAGACACGCAGGACTTAAAATCCTGTTCCCGTTAAAGGAGTGCGGGTTCGATTCCCGCCTTCAGTACTAAAGGAAAAATGTAACGGCTTACATTTTTCCTTTTTTTTTAACCTCTTTTTTACTTTTCATCATCTCCCTGATGAACCCTATCTTATAAGTAAATCTAAAAATCAAAGAATTTCTCTACCAGAACCTCCAATAATTGTTTAATTTTAATGATTAATACCAATTATATTCTCACAACGTCTTCAAAGAAGAACTTTAATCGTGATACTTTAAGAAAGGCTTTAAAAACGTTTTGAAGTTTTAAATAAACAATAAACCCTCTAGTAAATAAAGTTTTATGAATAACAAAATCTGCCTATCAGTTTTTCTTTGCTTTTTACTTATCAGTGTAGCTAAGCCTGTACATTCTCAGCAACAAGCTAGCGATACCCTGTCTAATTCCAGAATAGTAGAAGATGGCGGAACAGGCCAGTACAAAGCTATTATGCTAAGCGAGAACACACTACCTACACATACCGTTTTTCGTCCTGATGATTTAAATCTTTTTGGAGGTAAAAATAAATTACCTGTGATTGCCTGGGGTAATGGTGCTTGTGCTAATTCTCCATGGGAACACATCAACTTTTTGTCTGAAGTCTCATCGCATGGCTTTTTAGTTGTGGCTTTAGGCCCTATGCCTATAGAAAATGGTAAAGGCACTGGAAAATCCACGTCTTCTCAGCTTATTGATGCAATTGACTGGGCTATTGCCCAAAATAGAGACAAGACAAGTCCGTATTATAACAAAATAGACATCGATAAAATTGCTGTAAGTGGTATGTCTTGCGGAGGATTGCAAACGCTGGAGGTTGCTTCTGATCCTCGTGTAAAAACAATAGTTGTTTGCAATAGCGGGATTTTTAATACTCCCGGCAACGGTATCAGCAACATGCCTAACCTTACCAAAGAGAATCTTCAAAAAATCCACTCCCCTACATTGTACCTTCTGGGAGGGGAAAAAGATATTGCTTACGCAAATGGAATGGATGACTACCACAAGATCAATCATGTGCCAGTATTTGTAGCAAATATGGATGTTGGCCATGGAGGAACTTATAGGCAGCCACACGGAGGTGAGTTTGCATTGGTGGCTACAGCATGGTACAAATGGCAACTTAAGGGAGACTCAAAAGCCGGTCAAATGTTTTCAGGAAAAACACCGGAACTCTCAAAAAATACTAACTGGAAATTTGAGAAAAAGAATATGCCTTAGCAGAATTCTACAGTTTCCTAAAGTCTGTGGAGATTAAATCATTCAAGATACATTGGTTAATCTTTCAACAGTTCCTCTACCAATTTAGGTAAACCTATACTTGCTTTTTCTTCAATCTTGATTATAGAATTTGAGATATTTACATTTGGAATCTTTGGATCAATCACATACACCGGAATGCCGGGATGTGCGTATTCCAGCAAACCTGCAGCGGGGTATACTGCCAACGAGCTTCCTACCAAAATAATTATATCTGCTAATTGCATCTCATGCATAGCCTTAGTAATCATAGGCACTGCTTCGCCAAACCAAACCACGTGAGGTCTTAACTGGCTACCTAATTCGCAGGTGGCGCCCATTTTTATTTCATCACTATCTAACTTATAGAGCAGCGCAGGATTTTTAGAAGATCTGGCATACATAATCTCCCCATGCAGGTGAAGAATTTGGGCAGACCCCGCCCTTTCATGCAGATCGTCTATGTTTTGCGTAATGATAAGCACATCGTATTTCTCTTCTAATTTCTTTAAAGCGAGATGTGCAGCATTAGGCCTGGCTTGCATTACAGATTTACGCCTTTCGTTATAAAATTGTTGCACCAGCGCAGGATTTTTTCGCCATGCTTCAGGCGTAGCTACATCTTCAATATTATATCCCTCCCAAAGGCCATCGGCATCCCTAAAGGTCTGCAAACCGCTTTCAGCAGAAATTCCTGCTCCTGTAAGCACAATTATTTTTTTCATTTTTTTGGTGCAATCTTAATGGTCGAATATTTTTATCTATAAACAAAAAAAGGATACCAGAGTTCTCTGGTATCCTTTTCTATTTATAATTATGATTAATAGGCTAACTTTTCCTGAGTTTTAAGAACTGAAAATTTAGATTTAGCCAGCTCGTAGCCACCATAAAGTAAAGCACCGAATATTAGATTACCAATTAACAAGCTTTTCTCGAAAGGTATAGCTGCTACCAAAGACTGGAAATAACCAGTGATGTCTTTATTATAAACCGGGTTAGTTAACCATGGTTCTATATCCGTTAATAACCAATGAATTAAGACACTTCCTAAAGAAGCTGCCAATACATTTACAATATTTACTTTTTTAATTAATGTACCCACAAAAACCATCAATGCAAAGCTGATATAGATTAAAGCCATTCCACTATAATAAGGATTAAAGCTCCCTGTATATTTATTTGCCAATAATACATCACTCATCAACAAAATAAGCAAAGGCACAGCAAACGCTTTTATTTTATCGTTAAAATAGGTTCCGGCAAATAAAGCAATTGCGCCAACTGGTGTAAAGTTTGCCCACTGATAATTTTCGCCTAAATCTACAAACCTGAAAGATACTACAACAAGTATCATTATTATAAGTACTGCGTTTCTTATATTAATTTTGTTTAAAGACATGGTATAAATATTTAAGCTGTAAATTTATTAATTCTTTATTGAAAAAGATCAAAATTGTAATTCTATTTATTTACGAAGACTATGTGCCCCGGAAACAAGCCTGAAGTTAAAGTATATTTCTTATGGCCTGCATTATCAAAACAATGAATCTTACCTTTACTGCCTGCATAATCTACAGCATCAGTAATAAAAACTTCATCCCTGGCTTCATTTACCACCACATTGTGCGGTATACCAATTGAAGTTCCATCTGCAACAAATTCATCTTTTACTATTGTTTCTGTTTTCACATCAAAAACCATCACACCTGTATAGGTTGTAAAATAAGCCATATCTCCGGCAATGGTTATACTGCTTCCTTTGAAATCATTTATAGTACTGGAAACCTGATCAGTGGTGCTATTGATGATGTTTAATGCCGGAACAATCTCATTATAATTACCGGAAGATATTACATAGACATCTCCGTACTGGTCTGCTGCTACCCTTCCCGGATTCATCACTACAGTAATTTTCTTAATCTCCTCCAGTGTATTTAAATCGATTACAGAAACGCTGTTATCGTAATTTGGAAAACTTAAACCTCCGGAATTGGCTACGTATAATTTACCATTCGCAATAGCCATCTGATCGGGGTTTCTGCCAACCTCTATAAATTTCTCGATGACCAGGGAAGTGGTATCCAATACGGCAACTTTGCCATCAAAAGTGGATATAAAAGCTTTATTCTTATTGAAAACAATAGATCGGGGCTGCCTGTTAATTTCACCGTTTTTAAAAGATATTTGTTTGATAGACTTTACTGTTTTGGCATTTAAAACCTCCAGGGTACCTGAGGCATTCATGACGATGTACATTTTTGAGCCATAAACTTTAAGGTCGTTCCCCACATCGCCTAAATCTCTTTGGTTAACCGTTTTAAAGACATCTGCCGTGAGCGTGGTTTTGTCGTAATCGTAATAACTTAAAGTTGCATTATTGGCGTTAAAACCTCCTTCGTTAAGGATAAGCATACCATTACCAAATTGGAATACTTCCTCTGCAGGTTCTACATGGTCTTTCCGGCAGGAAGAAAAACCGATTAATACCGCCAATAAAATGGCAAAATTGTAACGTGTTAATTTTTGGACATTCATAATTAAATTGTTGTTTTTAGTGCTATCCTGAAAGAAGTTCCCGGCATTGGGAAACTCCTTATGAGGGAATAAGATTTATTAAAAAGATTGTTTATTTCTATTGATGAAGAACATACATAGTTAAATAGCTTGAATGTTTGAGTAGCGGATATATCGCTTATGGAAAAGCCGGGCACAAAATACTCGGGACTGTTCTCACTTAAATAGTACCTCCCAGAAGAAAACAGGTGATTGTAATAAATCCCAAAATTCTCCTTACTAAAGCCCAAATTAGCACTTAAAGTATGTTTAGGTGTATAAGGAATTTGATGGCGGTAAACTGAAGATTGAGGGTTAGAAACATCCAAAGCCGATTGGAAGGTATAGTTAACAGAAAAGTCGGCTTTCCAAATTTTACTCAACTGGTATTGGGTAGCGGCGCCTGCATCTATACCGTAAATAGCTACTTCGCCTAAATTCCTCACGGTCCATAAAAAAAGATCCTTGTTTGGAGTAGCTACAATTTTGTCCTTTACTTTATTAAAATAAGCATCAGTAGTAAAGGAAACATGAGACAACCTGCTATTTAGGATCTTGCTAAAGGTACTTCCAAGGTTTACCTGTTTTATGAATTCGGGCTCCAGAGAGCGGTTGCCATAATTGGTATAATACAGGTCGCTAAAAGTTGGATACCGGAAAATTTCTTTATAAAACGCCCTGAATAGAAAATCGCTTTTTTCGTAAGGCTGGTAAGAAACCAAAAAGGTTGGTGTATAAACAGAACGGGATGGCGAAGACGGTCCGGCTTTAACCTTTTCGTTGATTATCGTATTTAAGACATTCGCACTGGCCTTCCATTTTTTATAGTTTAAATTACCACTAATTACCTGCAATAAACTGTAGCGGGTTGGATAGGCATACTGCGGAAGATTGGTTTCCAATTCGGTTACCGCTATATCTGCTGCGTAATTAATTCCGAATATTTTATTCAACTGGTAGCTTACCGCTACAGATTGGTAAATTTCATTTTGCGTATATTTTTGATCCAGACCATTTTGCTGGTTTAAAAATTGAGGATCGATATAACGGGTATAATTTTGAGCCGCCTTACTGCTTAATTTCAGCTTCACTTTATCATTAAACTGCTGCTGGAAGGTAGCCTGGATGAAAAGATCTCTATTCCACAAACGCTGTGAGGAAAAAGGATTATAAGAAATTACAGCTCCGGGCAGTCCCCTTTCGGATTCGTAATAAATTGCTCTTAAATGGAAGTTATTCGACTTGCTAAAGCCTCCGTACAGGCTGGCATCTAACTGAAAGACCTCTACATCTGCATTGTTTCTTATGGCAAGGGTATCAGATCCATCTCCATCTAAGCGATATTTATAAATACCGTTTGCCTTTTGCCAGGAAGAATTAATATTATAAGACCACAGTTTATCAATCTTTTGCTGCCATTGTATTGAAGGATTAATTAAACCAAAAGAGCCCGTATTCATTTGAGCGCTTAGTTTATAATTCTTTAAAGAATCAAATGATGGTTGGCCAGATTGAATAGCAATTACGCTGGCCGCAGCATAAGAACGGGCCGATTGTGGGGAATCATCAGGTTGCGCATTGTACAAAGCAATGCTCTCAATATTTTCTAAATTTATTTTGCCTAAGTCTATTTGCCCATTTTGGGCATCGCTAATAACGATACCATCAAATAATACTGCAGTATGATTTGCGCTTAAACTTCGTACAGAGACAGTTTTCAATCCTCCTATGCCCCCATAATCTTTAATGTTTACGCCTGAAAAATTCCTAATAGCATCTGCAACATTAAATGCGCTATATTTTTTAAAATCTCTGGCCTTAACTACCTGTGTAGGAACAAAATCTGGAGCATCTTTTGATGAAACTATTTTAACCTCCTTAATCGAATTCACAGAGTCTACCTGTGCAAATGAAGATAAGCTTACACTGCAAGTGGTTACCGTAAACAAAAGAATACTAATAAGATAAGATTTTTTCATTTCTCTTTTTATTATTAAATCAAAGCAGAGGAAATGAAAAAATTGAACAGAATCAGACAGACCAAAGCCATCCGATCATATTCAATTGCCTTAATCCTCGAAAGCTATGAATGTATAGGTGGTGGCAGGTTTTCTGACTTGCTCCCCTTTTTCTGACCTTCCCATCTTAATTAGACAGTGATCTTTTGAATAGAAAAAAGTTATAACAGAGCTTACAGCTGCGGGACAGTTTCGGATTTACACCAAATTCCCTTTTAATCCTGATTTGTATACAAAGCAGGAACCAACACAGCTGCAAATGTATGATTTTAATACACTATTCAAAAACAAGTTTTTTATGGTATTAAAATAATTAAATAAGTTAATTCAAATTTGGATTTAAATATTATTGATGAAGTTTTAAAAAAAGTAAGAGGATATAAAAGTTTGGCATATAATTAGATAAAGTTTGTACGAATTCGAACTACAAACATTACAGCTATGAAAATCAAAACATTACAGAGACATAATTTCCTTACCGGTTCGGGTAATACACATAGTTCGAATTTGGCAGAAAGCTTAAGCTCACTAAATAAAACTGTACGGAGGAAAGTAAGTAAAGATAATGTAAAGGTAAGTTTACTTTATATTCTTTCCATTTTAAGTATCACCTGCTGGATCATTTCTTTAAAAATACTTCCTTTTGGCGATATGTTTCAATTTTTATTGGGAGCGGTTGTACTATCAGTAAACCTTCTGGTTTTTAAATACACCAAGATTTAATATCTTCTCTCTATATATACGTATAATGCCGGTAAGATTGCTTTCCATAATGGAGACGAGTTTTATCGGCATTAATTTTTAAGCCGGGAAATTGCTCTAGAATCATTTATTAAAAAAAAGAATATGATGACATTTGAAGAACGCCAGGATAAAGGCGAAGATTGGAATAAAACCAAAAAGAAAAGAGAACAAATAATTGACAGAGATTTAGAAAAGGCTAATACCCCTCATTCTATATATGACAAAGACAATGATGAGGAAAAGCAGCCTGTCCCAAATCAACAAAAAAAAGACAGCTAACCAGCTGTCTTTTTTGCTATCATTCACAATGGGAGGTGATTCTCTATTTTCGGCAACAGCAAGATGAATTTCTACTGTACTTACGGTTAGGCGATTTCTCCTTTATGTTTCTAGCTTCTCACATCACTTATGAAGCCCCTCAGCAGGATTTTCGTCCAATTATTTAATTTTACCTTAGAACAGCTTATTTTAGCATTTCGCTTTGTAGTTCTTATAAAAACTTCTTAATACTCATCATATATCCCATATGCAGTGCCTCATGATAATTGTTAAACTCCAATGCATCTTGTATCGTACTTAAATGGAAACCTGTAACTGTTGACCGTTCATTGTATTCTTTAAACAAGTTGTTTTGAAAATCTGCTCTGGTTTTATCTACCAGGGTCATTAACAGCTGTTGTAGCTCATCAACTTCAGTTTGTGAAGTGGGTCTTAAGGGTTTAGTTCCGGGTTTATATAAATTCAGCAAGTCTCCGGAAATATGCATAGGCAAGTTAGACCCCATGTAAATGAGCGATTGCTGCGCTACAATAATGTGTCCTATATTCCAAATAAGATTATTGTTAAAGCCCTCAGGAATTTGATTGAGTTGATCTAATGAATAGTTTTCAAAAAAACTCAGGTAAAGCTTACGACTTGTTGTCCATGCTTTAAATAATGCATTCATATATTTGATGTCTTAATCTGATTTACTAACCTAATTTATATATTTCACAATAAAACTATTCTTGATTAAAAGTCATATCACGAATCTGCATGCTTTTCAATACCAGGCTTTATTTGAAGATGATCCATACGTTTTCCCACTAAAATTTTCCCTCCTACCGACTCAAAACCAACTTTCAAATACAATTTTTTAGCTGCTATATTTTCTTCGTCTACCAGCAGGCCAAGTGTTAGGTGTTGGTTATTTACATATTCTTTTATCAAAAACTTTAAAATTTGTGAACCTACACCTTTTCCCTGATAGTTCGGATGAATTGCTAATGAATCAATATAATATTCCCCTGCCTGGGTTTCATCTTCAGCATTAAAGTCTACGGCAAATTGGGCTTTTAAATACTTAATGATTGGTTCTCTTAATTCTTTTAATTTTGCACCATCATAAAGATTAACGGCAGCTATAACTTTATTCTTATCTTCCACAACCAAACAGTTTTGATAGGAATATTGGTTATTCTCTCTTTTTACGAAATACAGTAAAAAATCTCTGGCTGCTTTATAATCTGGTTTGCCAATAAATTTAAAAATAATATCTTCCATCGCCATTAGCAAATACGAAGCTATAAATTCAGAATCTTCAATGGTGGCTTCTCTAATCAGCATCATCAAAATATTTTAGAAATATAAACACTTCGTTAATTAATCCATCAGAATCATATCGTCTAATAGCTTCTAATACCTCTGGTGTTAGTACTAGCTTAAACAAAATTTACAAAAAATATTATTTTCAATGATTTGTAATGATTAGGTACAATTTTTTATTTGCGTATTGTTATTCATTAGTTTGAGGTCTAACCTGATTAGCAAGTTTCGCTGGTGCAACTTCACAGTAAGCTGTGGTTAATGCGTCAATAAACATGGCTTCGTGAACCTCTTCCATTTCTATAATTGTCCAGCCTTGTTTACCCCATTTATTGTCAACAGGGAAAATGGCCGTCTTAGCTGTTGATGAAAAAACATCCTGGTCAATTTCAGATAATTTTATGCAGGCTCTTTTCTTTATATCATCATAGGTGGCAAATATTTTCTTTTTTACTCTAAAAGAAGTTTTGTCCATGTGCGGTTCTTCTGTCGACTCAGGAAAAGAAAGTGCAAGCTTCCTAAAAGTGTTGATTGTTACCATTTGCTATTTTTACTATCCCAGTTGTGTTAGTTCAAACCCAGTATCATTTAGTGCTCTGCCCAAACGTTAATAAATTATTGTCCGGGTCTAGTAATGCAAACTCTCTCTGCCCCCATTGCTTTGTTGCTAACTGTCCGTTTGGATGAATTGGAACTTTATTATCCAAAAGCGTTTGATAAAGTTTATCAATATCGTTTGTTCGAATATAAACTTGTCCATAGTTTTCTTCCGGGTCAAGTTCTTTGAATTCAAAAAAATGAATTTGCACATTATCCTTATAGACCATTAGATAGCCGTCGAAGTCATTATCGCCAAACAGTTGAAATCCTAATTTATTGAGGTAATAGTCTTTCGTAACGAGCTTGTCTCGCATTGGCAGCTTTGGATTTATCTCTGTCAGCATATTTTATGTTATTAATAGTTGTTAAACTACTGTTCCAAAAAATAAGATAAAGTCGTTTTAAATCACAGATTTTGCTAACCCCTATTTAAGGATTAACCTCTTTCACAGGTTTCCTCAACAAGAAATACAATCCGATAATAATAAACGGAATACTTAATATTTGCCCCATGTTTAAGATCATCCCTTCCTCAAAAGCAGACTGGTTTTCTTTAACAAACTCTACCATAAACCTTACAATAAAGATAGCCGTAATAACAAAGCCAAAGTTAAAACCTGTTGGCTTAGTAGCATTTTTATTGATACTATAAAGGGTAATAAATATTAGCAAATAGGCAATGGCTTCATATAGCTGTGCCGGATGACGAGGCAGCATATCTTCTCTTACAAAAATAAATGCCCAGCTCACATCAGTAACCTTTCCAATAATCTCAGAATTCATTAAATTTCCTATCCTGATACAGAAACCTGCTAAGGGCACTACCAATGCAACCGTATCTATTAAATACCAGAAACTCATTTTGTATTTTCTGCTAAACAGGTAAATACTTATTAGAATTCCTATTCCGCCGCCGTGGCTTGCCAAACCCTGGAAACCAGTAAACTGGAACGGATTAAAGGTAAATGGCAAAATAATCTCCAGAGGGTGCTGCGAGTAATACGCGAAATCGTAAAACAGACAATGCCCTAGCCTCGCTCCTATTAATGTTCCTAAAAAAACATAAACTGTTAGCTTATCCAGTACTTCAACATGAATATTTTTCAGATCGAACTGCTGCTTCACAAAAATGTAGCTGCCCACAAATGCCAGCATAAAACACAGGGAGTAATATTTAATAGAGATAAATCCAAGATCTATCAGGCTATCCCCGGGATTCCATAAAATATAATCTAATAACATATTCCCAATATTACCATGTTGCTAGCGCTTATGCAAATTAAAGACAATTTTTAATGTGCTTTGTATATGTGCTTATTAATATTGATTTTGTATAATGAGCATTTCGCTGAGACTTGAGTTATTGCAGACCTAAAATGAGGAAGCGTCAATTTACAAACCTTCAAAACTCAAATTGCTTTTCCCAAGCACTTCATCCGGCCTCAGAAGATTTGGAGGAGCTTGTCCCGATTTTGCCTCGGGAAAAAGACAATAAATCTTTTGCAGAAACTTTCAAAAGTAAAACAGGGAAGCCTACCATCGACTAGCAGGCTTTTAAAAGCTCTGCTAAGGGTACTGCAATTGCAAATTTACAAACTTTCAAAACTCAAATTGCTTTCCCAAGCACTTCACCCGGCCTCAGAAGATTTGGAAGAAAAAGCCAATAAATCTTTGCAGAACCTTTCAAAAAGCAGATAGGCAAGCAATTATTCGAGTGTTGCAGAACCAAAAAATCAGCAATAACATTCACACGACTTATAATTGCAGATAAAGATTTATTGAGTTTTTACAAACAAATCTTCTGTAGCCTTGATTTTTTGGTCACT
>JAZQRF010000281.1:0-2379 GCA_045629485.1 Pelobium sp.
AAATTTATATATTCGAATCCATGCAGCACCATAATTTCGACGTAGATATCGTCATCCCTTCATCAGGGCAAAAAGTAAAAATCAATAAAGACATCATTGAAGTTAATAATACCACTATTGCCTGCGCAGATGTTTCTGCAATAAAATATGGTGTTTCCCTCATCGGAAATGTAAAAAATCCCGATAAAAAAGAATATAATATTGATGTTCAGAGTAAAGACGGAAAAAACTTAAGTATAAAATTTAACAGTAAAAAAGTAGAGGAATTGCTGGAAGAAGACCATACTTATTACTACATCATGTCTGGCCTGTGGCAATATGTAAAAAAGCATTTGGTGAGTCATTATATAGAATTACTAAACGAAAAACAGTCTTTCGAAATTGGCAACACTACCATCAGTAACGAAGGTTTTAGTATGTCTTACAAAACATGGAGTCCTTCTTTTAAAACTTTAAACTGGACTAAAATAAAAACCGAAATTGTACCCTGGACTGATGTAAAATACTACCTTAATAAAGGAATTCTGCATATAGATAGTTTAAGCAATCCAAAAAGAAAACTAACTTTCAGTTTGCATCACGACTGGAATGCTGTAGTGTTAAATACATTAATGCACTACTTGTGGCAGGATCATCGTAAAGAGAAATTGCTTAAAGGAGAAAAAATATAATTAGAGCTCGGTATTGGAATGCCCCCAAAAAGTTAGACACTATTTGGGGGCATTTTTATTGAAATTCTATTTAACATAATCTTATAAAATAACAAACGTTACTTTTACATCGTGATTTCTCTAAGTGCAAAACATTCTCAAATGATTAAAGCCGAAGCTTTACGCCTCGGTTTTATGTCCTGTGGAATTGCTAAGGCAGATTTTTTGGAGGAAGAAGCCCCCAAACTGGAGAGCTGGCTCAAGAAAAACCACCACGGCGAAATGGCTTATATGAACAACCATTTCGACAAGCGTTTAGATCCCCGTTTACTGGTCGATGATGCAAAATCAGTTATTTCTGTTGCCTTAAACTATTACACCAGCGAAAAACAAACCGAAGATACCGCTCCAAAAATATCTAAGTATGCCTATGGTACCGATTACCATTTTGTAATAAAAGATAAGTTTAAAAGTTTATTGAGTTTTATCAGAGAAAATATTGGAGAAGTAAACGGAAGAGCATTTGTAGATTCGGCCCCGGTGCTGGATAAAGCCTGGGCGAAAAAATCAGGCTTAGGCTGGGTTGGTAAAAACAGTAATATTATCAATAATAGAACAGGATCTTTCTTTTTCTTAGGCGAGTTAATCATAGACCTGGAGCTAGAATATGACCAACCTTTTTCTACTGACCATTGCGGAACTTGCACCCGTTGTATAGATGCCTGCCCAACAGAAGCTATTGTTAATCCTTATATTGTAGACGGCAGCAGATGCATCTCTTACCTTACCATAGAACTAAAAGACCAAATCCCGGAACAGTTTAAAGGAAAAATGGATAATTGGATGTTTGGTTGTGATGTTTGCCAGGATGTTTGCCCCTGGAATAAATTCTCGATACCACACCGCGAAGAATCTTTTGAACCACATCCTGATTTACTGAATATGACCAGCAGAGACTGGGAAGAAATTACAGAAGAAACTTTCGGTAAAATCTTTAAAAAATCTGCTGTTAAGAGAACAAAAATTACAGGTTTAAAAAGAAACATTTCTTTTATAAAATCTATCCCTTAATTTTAACTGCGTCTCTTATATTTACATATCCATGTTAAAAAAAATTCACCTATCTGTACGTTCTCTAATACTAAATGTAATTGATTTTTTCTATCCTGCTTTTAAAGGAATAATGCCTTTACAAACATTTAGATATGCGGCTTGTGGAGGGGGAAATACCGCATTAAATATTCTTATTTATTTTATTTCCTACAATTTCATTTTAAAAAAGGAAATTATCCATTTGCCTTATATAGCTATTAGTCCCCATATTGGAGCATTAATTATTGCGTTCTTAATAACTTTCCCTATCGGCTTTTACCTTAATTTATTTGTGGTTTTCGAAGGTTCTTATTTAAGAAGAAGAATACAATTATTCAGATACTTTATGGTTGCATTAGTCTGCATTTTGTTAAATTATGTATTTATAAAAATATTTGTCGAGCAGTTTGGTTGGTAACCTACACCGCCTGCAATTATAACGACACCAATAGTTACTGTCTTCAGTTACCTATCGCAGAAATTCTTTTCTTTTAGAAAATTAAATGGATAGTAAAATTAGAAGAATTAGATTTATTAGATTCTGATAAACGTACTAAATTATTGCTTTAATGTTTTCTAAAGCTACAATCGATTATTCCCGTATATCGAGGTAGCAATATAACACATTGATGCTTTC
>JAZQRF010000282.1:0-20963 GCA_045629485.1 Pelobium sp.
CTAGAGGATGAAATCTCTAATTTGGAAGAGGTGGTGGATATAGGATATGGTACAGTTAAGAAAAAAGCTTTAACAGGTGCCGTGGCTTCGGTAAAAGCAGAGGAAATTATGCGTACACCAACAGCTAACGTAATGGACGCTATGCAAAGTAAGGTTTCTGGTATGGAGATTATGAAATCATCTGGTAGAGCCGGTGCTGGTGTTAACGTAACATTAAGAGGCCAAAGAAGTATTTCTGGTAATACTACACCTTTATATATTATTGATGGTATTCCCGGAGATTTTTCTCAGTTAAACCCTAGCGATATTGAAACAATTGACGTTGCTAAAGACGCTTCGGCAACAGCAATTTATGGTTCTGCCGGTGCTAACGGGGTAGTTTTTATTACTACTAAAAAAGGTAAAGAAGGAAGAACTACTGTAGCGTTTGATTCTTATTTTGGATATAATGGTTTTCCTAAATATCCTCATGGTTTAACAGGAGACGCTTATATAAATCTAAAAAGGGAAGCTTATCGTACTCAAAGAGGAAATTATCCTGAGTTTATGAGTGAGATTTTTACCGATCCAGCTCATTTAGCGGCTTATGAAGCTGGTCAGTGGGCAGATTGGGTAGATTTATCTTTAAAAGATGGTCTTCAACAAAATTATAGCTTATCAGTAAACGGTGGGACAGAAAAAACCACAGCTTATTTATCTGTCAATTACAATAAAGAAGAAGGTTTAATTGCAAACGATGATTTTACTAAGTATGCAGTAAGAACTAATATCGACCATACTGTTTCTAATGCAATAAAGATAGGTTCTAACATACAATTTACAAATACAGGAAATAACCAGGGAGCACAAAATATTTTTGGTAATTCTTTAACTACACTTCCTTTAGGTCAGCCATTTAATGAAGATGGTAGTGTGAGATATGCTCCTATCAATGGTATTATAAATCCATTATCTGATCAAATTCAGAATCAATATGTTAATAATACAGTTAACAATTATTTTGCAGGTAACGGTTATGTTGATATTAAGCCGCTAAAAGGCTTAAGTTTCCGTTCAATTATTGGGGCTACTTTATCTTCTTCAAGAAATGGTAAGTTTTTCGGTCCTCAATCAATTGCAAACGTAGAAGCTGGTTTCGTAGCACCTGCAGCGGTTATTGATAATGGCAGAACAACCAATTACCGTTGGGAAAATATTTTAGGGTACGAATTTGATATCAATAACGATCATAAATTTAACCTTACAGGGGTAACATCCTGGGCTAAAAACCAATTTGAATCTTCTTTTGCGGGTGGTTCTGGTTTCGATTTAGATTCTTATTCTTTCTATAATCTAAGTGCAGCAACTTCAAGACAGACCATTAGGTCTTCTTATATTGGTAGTCAATCTTTATCTTATGTAGGTAGATTAAGCTACAACTATAAAGGTAAATATTTAGCAACTTTTTCTAACCGTTGGGATGGTGCTTCTCAGTTATCAAAAGGTAGTCAGTGGCATATGTTCCCAGCAGCTGCTTTGGCATGGAGAGTTAGTGAAGAAAGTTTCTTAAAAGGTGTTACAGCTATTTCTGACTTAAAATTACGTTTAGGTTATGGGGTTACGGCAAATGCTGGTATCCCTGCTTATTCTGTACAAGGGGGTGGGTTTAATGCACCTCAGGCAGTAGGTTTTGGAGATAACAGAGCTCCATCTTTTATTATTAACACAAATATGGCTAATGCTAGTTTAGGATGGGAAAAATCTTATACCACTAACTTAGGTGTTGATGCAGAGTTGTTCAGAGGTTTAATTAGTTTAACAGTTGATGCTTATAACACAGATACTAAAGATATTTTATTAAACCGTACTATTCCTGCATCGTTGGGAGGTTCCTGGGGTTCTCCATTTAAAATGTGGCAAAACCTTGGCGAGACCAATAATAAAGGGGTAGAGGTCTTACTAACTTCACGTAATATCAATCGTAATGATTTTACCTGGTCTACTACCGTTACTTTCTCAGCAACAAAAGAAAAAATCACTAAGTTACCAGGAAATCAAGATTTAATTTCTGAAGGTTTCTTCCTGGGTCAGCCAATTAATTCTTTCTATGATTTCAAATATTTAGGTATTTGGCAAGAAAATGAACTTGCAGAAGCTGCAATATACAACTCGCTTCCTGGCGGCTTAAAATTAGCAACTGATGGGACATTTAATGTGGATGGTAAGCATACTTACAATAATAATGATAGAAGAGTTTTAGGTTCGTTAGTACCATCCTGGTCTGGAGGTTTGCAAAACAACTTCACTTACAAAAACTGGGATGCAAGTGTTTTCTTAACAGCTCGTTGGGGGCAAATGATAGCAAGTAACTTAATTACAAGATATAACCCTATATTAAATGTAACTAATAGTCCTGATGATTTAGATTACTGGACGCCGGAAAACCCAGGAGCTTATTTACCCAGACCAGGATTATATTCTTCTACTTCCGGATACATTGGTTTTAATGCATTAAAATATGTTGATGGTTCTTACTTTAAAATCCGAAACATCACTTTAGGTTATAGCTTACCTGCTAACTTAGCTAAAAAGGTTGCTATGCAAAGATTACGTGTTTACGCTACAGCAAACAATCCATTTATCTTTACAAAAAGTAGTTTGTTAAAGTATCAGGATCCTGAAGGTAATGGTTCTGATAACTTCCCATTAACAAAACAATTTGTACTTGGTCTTAACGTAACATTCTAATTAACACAACATGAAAAAGAGAAAAATTTTAACTTATATATTAGGGGCAGGAATGTTGTTTAGTTCTTGTTCTTTAGACGAGTATAATCCTTCTGGAGTTACCATTGATAAAATGGCAGAACATAAAGAGGGTTACCTTAAATTGTTAAATAGCTGTTATTTCGATTTATCTCGTTACTTCTATGGAAGAAACCTATTATTAGTTACCGAAGCTGGTACAGATATTTGGACTTCAGATTTAAACTCTAATAATAATCAGAATTACTTTAAATATGCATCAGGTGGTGCTATGCCTATTGATATGGCAAAAGATTTCTGGGTTGGTTCTTACGACGCAATTAACTATTGTAATATTGTGATTGATAGAGCTGCCGATGTAAAAGGATTTGCATCTGAAGACGAGAAGAAAATTAGAGTAGCAGAGGCTCATTTTTTAAGAGCTTTGTATTATTTTCATTTAGTAGAGCAGTTTGGAGATATACCATTGCATTTGACTGAAACTAAAACGGCAGATTTGAACTCGGTTAAAACACCTGCTTTAGAAGTATATAAACAAGCAATTTTACCAGATTTACGTATAGCAGCAGAAAACCTGCCAATTGCTCCGTTTGAAGTCGGGCGTCCATCTAAAAAAGCGGCAAAAGGATTATTAGCTAAAGCTGCTTTGCAGACCAAGCAATATAATACGCAAGAATTTTTAGAAGAAGCATTAACAACAGCAAAAGATTTAATTGATAATGCAGGTACTTATCAAACAGGTTTGTTTTCTAGTTTTGGCGATAACTTTAACCAAGCTAACAACAAAAACAACAAAGAAGCATTATATCAATTAACCTATCATGCAAGTTATGGTTCAACAAATGTTTACGACCATAATAAAGATTTCAGACGTTTTTACTCAACACCAACTTTTTTTCCTGCAATGTTAGATAACAATACTGAAAGAATGAAAGTGGGCGGATGGTCTGGAGGTGATTTTATGCCATCTAAATATTTATTAGATGTATTTAAAAATACTGATGGTTCTTTAGATCCCAGATATGCTTTGTCTTTCCAAACTGTTTGGAATGCTACAGCACCAAAGTATGGTTGGAATGCAGATGCTTTAACTCAATATGATAGAGCTGGCAATATTTCTACAGCAGATACAATTCGTTTAGGTGATATTGCTATTAGAATTGCTCGTGAAGGAGAAGCAGATTATAGCGCAACACAACCTAATAAGTTAGCTCAAAACTATCTATGGGTTGATATGAACGACCTTTATGGTACAGATAATAGAGTTAAAATGAAATATACCAGGGTAAATAGAGATCCTGGTCTAGTAGATAATCCTTTTTTAAGATTTTATCCTTCTTTAACCAAATTTAACTCTGGTTTTATAACAATAAACAATAACAACGTAAATAGGATTACCAGCGATGCAAATTCTACTATCATGAGATTAGCAGAAGTTTACTTAATCGCAGCAGAAGCTGAATTCTATTTAAGAGGTGCTAATGCTACTGCTGCAGGCTTTGTAAATGCCTTACGCGGTAGAGTTGTTGCAGGAAATGTTAGTGCTGGTGATATTACATTACAGTTCTTATTAGATGAAAGAGCCAGAGAATTATGTGGAGAGTACAGCAGATGGTACGACTTAAAAAGAACCGGTAAATTAACTAAAGCATACTTATCAGAGAAAAACCCAGATGTTGGAGATTATTTTATTGACGGAGTTCATGGAGTAAGACCTATTCCTCAGGTACAAATGGATGCCATTAGCAATCCTCAGGGATACCAGAATAACGGCTACTAATTTATTGTAATATGTTGTTATTAATTTAGCAACACTGCCTAAAGACTTTCGGGATCTGCTTGTGTATAGTAGATTACGAAAGTCTTTTTTATTTATAAAGCGAGCGTTGTCCTTGGGATTATTAGGAGCTCCTAAAGTTTGTTATTGTTTATAATTTTTTTGATGATAATATGCTATAGTATCTTGAAAAAATGCTATAAGGAAAAGATTTTAAAGCTAGTTATATTTGATATAATAATTCATTAACCAGAATTATTGACCTAAATTATCATCAATAATACAATTAAAGATAAGGAGATTTCATAAAGGCTTATGAAGTCATTTTAGCTTACATATGTAAATAACCTATATAATTAAATGGTATTTATGACCTACGTTATAATTAAACCAATATTAAATAAACTAAATTAACAAGACGCTATGAAGTTATCTTTACAAAGCCGATGCCAGACGAGAAGTATCTTAAAGGTAGTTTACGCCCCTTTAATGCTATCGCTTCTTATGCCTGGAACTGGATGGGCTAGGATTTTAGAAAAAGAACCTTTGAGAACTGAAAAAGTTCTTAGAGCCAAATGGGAAAATGTTACCGGAACAGTTAAGGATTCCAAAGGGGAACCTTTAGTTGGGGTATCAGTAAAAATAAAAGGGACCAATACAGCAACAGTTACTGATGTAAATGGTGTATTTAGATTGAACCTCCCAACCGGCAATGAAACTCTGGTAATAAGCTATATAGGTTTCAATACACAGGAAATAGTAGTAGCAGGAAAAACAACTATAAGCGTAGTATTAGCAGATAATATTTCTGATTTGGAAGAGGTAGTGGTGGTCGGGTATGGTGCCCAAAAGAAGGCCTCCTTAACCCACGCTGTAGAAACAATTAACATGAAGGCGATTGAAGATTTGCCGGTAGGTAGTTTAGCAGCTGCATTAAGAGGGCAGTTAGCTGCAGTTAGTGTTACAGGCGGGCAATCCAGAACTGGGCAAAATGCTACAATTCAAATTCGTCAACCAAGAATTTATTCAAAAGATGGAGGAACGACTGAACCTATTTATGTAGTAGATGATGTGGTCAAAACACCTGCTGAATTTAATCTGCTTGATCAATCCGAAATTGAAAGCATTACGGTATTAAAAGATGCAGCCGCAGCAATTTACGGAGTAAATGGTAACCAAGGCGCTGTTTTAGTAACGACGAGACGTGGTAAAGTGGGAGCCCCAAGGATTTCTTATAGTGGCTCCCTAGGACTTACAGACGCTTCTATGCTTCCTAAGATGATGAACGGCTATGACCATGCAGTATTTTTGAATACATATAATTATACTAATAATCCAACCAATTTTCCAACTAACACTGCCAGGTATACAGAAGATGAACTGGAATATTTTAAGAATAATAATTATGATTGGTTGGATATGGCCTGGAAGACATCAACTCTTAGCAGACATACCTTGAATGTTAGTGGTGGTACTGAAAAGGCTACTTATTTTGCAGGTGTAACTTATAATCAGCAGGATGCAAATCTAGATAATATAAATTCTGATAGATTAACTTATAGAGCAAGTTCTGATATCAAACTTACGAACGGGTTAAAACTTGGAATACAATTAAGCGGAGACGTTTATAATAATAAAGCTTATTGGTTAAAGCAAGGCGGAGAAAGTATTGAGAAGGATGTTGCAGCATTAATGCAGACTCCCCAATTTAATCCACCATATATTAATGGCTTCCCTGTTAATCTTACGAATGGTACAAATTCTAATACAGAGAACTTTCATTTTTTTGCAGTACAGAATAATGGTGATTATACGAAGTCAAGAAATGTAGGATTGAATATAAACGTCAACCTAAATTATGAAGTTCCTTTTATAAAAGGTTTAACAGCGAAAGCAATTTTTAACCAGCGGAACAATAACAGCTTTGGTAAACAATATGGTACTGCGTATGATGTTTATAGTTTTTCGATGTTAGGTTCAAACAGGCATATTTATGGGGGTAACGTGACAAGTAAAGTTGCTTTGAAAAATGGTTATATGTTACGTTTTAATCCTGCTTATGATAGAAATTATCAGTTAAACGGATCATTAAATTATAACAGAACCTTTGGTAAGCATAATTTTTCTGCATTAGCAATGGTGGAACAAAGAGAATCTTATGGTGATGGTATAGCTTCTTCTATAGAAGATCCAATTTCAGGTGGATTAGATAATATGAATTATTTTTATGGAACATCTATACTGGAGAGGGAGTCTGAATCTGAATCAGGATATTTGTCTTACATAGGTAGATTTAATTACAGTTATGCGAATAAATATTTGTTCGAAATGACACTAAGAGCTGATGCGTCAGCAAACTTTGCTCCAGAGAACCGTTGGGGATATTTTCCTTCCTTCTCCGCGGGTTGGGTAATTAGTGAGGAGGACTTTTTTAAAGATAATGTTGATTTTATGAGTTTTCTTAAAGTAAGATCTTCCCTAGGGTTTGTTGGTGGAGATAGAACTAGGCCATTTCAATGGTACGACAGGTATAGAAAAGAAACTCAAAGAAGCGCAGTTTTCGGTGGAGATGGAGATAGGACACTGGTTTTTAACCAAAATGGTATAGCTAACAGAGGGGTTTTGTGGGATGATGCCACTAAGTTTGGTGTAGGTGTTGAAGCAAGATTTTTGAAAGATAGATTATCCTTAAGTATTGACGGATACCAGGATAAATTCCACAATATGTTAACACAATTGAATTCTTCAGTATCACTTCTGGTAGGAGCTGCTTTACCATCAGAGAACTTTGCTGAAGTTAAGACATTTGGTACCGAAGTATCTTTGGGATGGAATGACCAGATTAATAAAGATTGGTCTTATAGAGTAAATTCGTTCTTTACATGGTATGATGATAAAAACATTCTTCAGGATATAAGTGCTGGTAACCGCGGAACTATGATGGATATAACTGGGCGTTCAAGTGATTTAGGAACTTATGGGTATAAGTATCTTGGGATGTTTAGAACACAGGACCAGGTAGACGCTTTCATGGCGGAAAATCCTAATTATACACTTTTTGGTGCTGTGCCAAAACCTGGAATGCTTTACTATGAGGACGTTTCTGGACCTCGTAATGGTAGTGGGGATTTGACTGCTCCTGATGGAATCATTACAAGTGATGATCAAACCTATCTTACAAAAAGAGCAGATAACCATTTTGGGGTTGGTCTTAACTTTGGAGTGTCTTATAAGTCGTTAAGTTTAAGTGTAACATCAGGTATTTCCTGGGGTGGACAAAGTGCTGTGGAAGGAGATGCTAGAAAAAGGGCTACAGCAACAGTTAACAGGCCAGCTTTCTGGGCAGATCATTGGAGAGAAGACAATACAGATGCTCAATACCCAAACCCATTTTATGTAGCAACCTACGATGTGTTATCTGAATTTTGGTTCAGAAGTTCAACTACCGTTAATATTTCTAATCTTAACCTAAGTTATGGATTACCACAAAAAATTAGTTCTCGTTTAGGATTAAGTAATATTCGGGCATTCGTTGTCGCTACTAATCCTTTTGAATTATATAATCCATACAAAGATTATAGGCAAAGATCAGGTGCATATAATACCTATCCGGTATTAAGAACATGGTCTTTTGGTTTAAATGTGGGATTTTAAAAGAAATTAATTATGAAAATAATAAACAAAGTAATTTTTGGAGCTGCAGTGATATTTGGATTAAGCAGCTGCGAGAAAGTATTGGATAAAAAGGATTTATCATCTCTGGATGGGGAATTGATATTTAGTGATTCTACATTAGCTTTTTTCAATTTAAGCTATGTTTATGATCAAAACTTGCCAACGTGGTTTGGTAATTTGGGTGGAGCTATTAACAGCAATGGAACTTTTTCTGAAGAGGCTCAGGGAACACATTTGTTTTTTCAGGGTCAGGTTATTTCTACTACGGTCGGTGATTTTGGAACAGGATTAAGTAACTCCAATAATTGGGGGAAAATCAGAAAAATCAACGAATTTATTAGAGATGTTAAAAAAGGTGGCATGCCTGAAGAAACTAAAAACAGAATGCTTTCTGAAGCAATGTTTTTTAGAGCGTTCAGATATTTCGATCTGGTAAGGCTATACGGAGGTGTTCCGTTGGTGCTTGAGCCTATGGATCCGATTGGAAGTGAAAACAAGGAAGACAATATGAAGCCAAGAAATTCTACCTCAGAGTGTATTGCTCAAATTGTAGCAGATCTTGATTATGGAATACAGCATTTACCTGTTAAATGGCCTGGAACTGCTCATTGGGGAAGAATTACAAAAGGGGCAGCAGCAGCATTTAAAGGTAGAGTATTGTTAACATATGCCAGCCCACAATTTAACCCTGATGATTTACAAGCAAGGTGGCAAGCCGCATATGATGCAAATTTAGAGGCCAAAACGATTTTAGATAATTCAAACTTTTTTAAGTTACATGATTCCTATTCAGGTCTGTGGTTTCAGGAGGTAGATAATCCTGAGGCAATTATTGTAACTGGATTTAATACTAAAAATGGAGAAAATCAAAGGAAAAATAATACCTATGATTTGCAAACACGCCCAACCTATTTAAGTAGTGGTAATGGTGGCTCCAATGCTCCAACATGGGATTTCGTTAAGCAGTACCCTATGAAAGATGGTAAACCAAGTCTTCAGAGATCGGCCTTATTTCCTGAAGGTCAGCCTATAAATGGCTTCGATACTGTTCTTTTTTATAAAAACCGAGATCCGCGTTTCGAACAAACAATAGCTTACAACGGTTCTACGTGGCCGATTTTGGGAGATCCAAATTATAGACTATGGACATATTTCGATTATACAGTATCTGGTAGTACTACAACCTATAGGTCAGTAGAGCCTAATGCTAGTAATACAGGATTTTATTTGAAGAAAGCGGTTAGTCCAACTGCTACAATTGCATCACTTCCAAACTCAGGTACAGATTGGATTGAATTAAGATACGCTGAGGTTTTACTTAATTTAGCTGAAAGTGCTTGTGGAATTAACAGACTGGGTCAAACTCAGGAAGCTTATGCGGGGTTAATAGCAGTTCGTAAAAGAGCGGGTATAGAAGCCGGTGCAGATAATCTTTACGGTATTGAGGCCTCATTAGATCGTTTTAAATTATTTAAAGCGATTTTAGACGAACGTAAAATTGAATTAGCATTTGAAGGAAAAAGATTTTGGGATTTGAGGAGATGGAAAATCTTCGAAAGTGAATCTACCACTAGTCAACAGTTGGGTGCCCAATACGAAGCATTAAATGGTAAGAGAAGATCAGGTTTAGAATTGAGATTAAAAAGAGGCACAGGTATACCAACTCCTGCTGAACTGGTAAACACTAGAAATACTTTAAATCTTGATCAGATTTATCTAAACTATTTTGAAAGAGAAAAGAGATTAAAAGATGGACAAGCAATTGCATGGAAACCAGAATATTATTTCTTCGCTATACCTGATGGCGCACTCAATAACAATACGAACATCAAACAGAATAATACATGGGGAGGGAGTTTTAATCCACTTCAATAATTAATTATATCTATACAACAGGAGACCTTAGTTCTCCTGTTGATATTTGTTTATTCAAAATTTTTTAAAAATGAAAAGAATTAAATACTTTATATATATATTAATAAGCATTTCTATATGTATTGTTTCTTGTAAGAAGGCTCCGGGCCCTGATCTTCTATTGTATGTTGCATCTCCAACTATACAGGAAATTGTAACTAAAGAAACCACTGTAAGTGTGGATTGGGATTATGCCCAAGATAGCCGAGTGATAGGATTTGTAGCACAAATTTCATTAGATAGAAACTTCGCTACCATCTTTAAAACTGACACAGTTGATGCAAATTCCAGAACTGTTGATTTTGAAGATGTGACTTTAGTAACCGAGTATTTTGTAAGAGTTAGGGCTCTTGCAAGTAATATTGTAATAAGTTCCGATTTTGCTGTAAAATCACTTAAGCTAGAAAGCATTTTCTTACCTACAGTACGAACTGATATTAAAGCTAATCAGGTAACTTTAAAATGGACAGCTCCTTCAACTGGATCTGTATCGAATATTATTTTACTTAAAGAAGGGACAGCGTTGGCTCCTATTCAGCTGAGTTCTACCGACATCACTAATCGTACGGTAACAATATCTGGGCTATCTGATGCAACCCTGTATACTGCGTTAATTTATGATGGTGAGGAAAGGAAAGGTGTAATTACATTTACAACTAAAGATATTAATGAAAAAATAACAATTAATAGTGCTACTACCATTTATGAAACCTTACAGGATGCTGTAACTGCAGCTGTCAATAATGATGTTATAAATATAGGTGGAGCCATTTATGACTTTTCTACTCTCCCTGTTATTGATATTAATAAGTCATTAACAATCAAAGTGGTACCAGATGCAACCAAAAAACCAATTATTAATATGGCCGGATTCAACATCACAGGTGCATCAACATTAAAACTAATCGGAGTTGATTTCGCAATAAATGCCGCAACATCTCAAATATTTGTAGGTACTTCCTTAAATGGGACAGCTCAAATAGAGATTGAGGATTGTGAAATAAGTGGGGCTAAAAATGGATTATTATATGTTGCCAATACAAATACTACAGGTGTTTTAGGTATTGCTGCTAAAAACTCTATTTTTAAGAATACTGGTTTTGATGGAGGGGATTATATAGACTTTAGGGGAGGGAAAATTAAAAGCATGATATTTGAAAACTGTACTTTTAATAATGTAGGTAGAACTTTTGTACGTTTTGATTCCCCAGTAACTATTGAAAATGTTAACCAACCAGTAACTTTTACTAATTGTACAATTAACCAGGTAGGAGAAAGAGTAGGTTCAAACGGTGGTCAACTTGTTAACATTCGTACAGCCGTACCAATTTTATTCACTAAGTCTATTTTAACTAATAAAAGAAACGCTCAAGCTAACGGACTAAGCGGCGGTGGCACCGGACGTTTTGTGGATAATGTTATTTTTGGTACAAATAGCACTACTTTTAATGGAGGTGGATTTACTTCTACAAATGTTGTCACTTTAAATCCAGAGTATAAAGATGAGCCAAAGGGAGATTTAACCGTTCAAAATGCTACTGTTAAGGCTTTAGGATATGGTGATCCACGTTGGTTGCAATAATCGTAATTAACTAATTATTAATGGCCTGTTTAACTAAAACAGGCCATTTTTTAAGCTTTATAAACCAAGTAATTAGACAAATCTTAATAGATATGTTGTTTTCTTTAGCCTGTTCAAAGAGCAAAGACGTTGAAAAGCCCATAGAATCCCAAGAAGAAATCAGGAGATAAATAAGCTGTTAGCATTCCCAGAAGCAGAAGGTTATAGGAAATACGCAACCGTTGGGAGTGGAGGAAAAGGGCTTTTTTTTATTAAATAATCTGTTCCATTACCGCAGGGATAGTAATATTTTTATCTATAGATACGATAACATCCTACAATACTTCGTAAAAATTATATACAAAATCCTCTGCCTTAAATCTTAGATTTGATTTATTATACTTTTATACCTTTTAGAGTATAGCCTAAATAAATTTTGATTAAAATCAACTTATGAAAAAAAAATTCGCATCCCTATTTATAGTTGGATTAAGTTTGTTGTCTGCCACAGAAGCTTCAGCCCAATACCCTAAAATCCCTGAAGACGTTAAAAAAGCGTCCAACGAGATGATGGAAACCGCCACGAAGCAATCAGATATTGCCTGGGAAAAAGCAAAACCTATTATCGAGCAGGAAGCAAAACAAGGAAAGCCATTTATTCCATGGGCTGGCCGTCCAACTGATCTTCCGCAAGCTAAAATATTAGCATTCCCTGGTGCCGAAGGCGGTGGAGCTTATTCTTTTGGCGGCCGTGGGGGAAAAGTGATCGTAGTTACCAATTTGAATGATAGCGGTGAAGGTTCATTACGTTGGGCTTGCGAGCAGGGTGGAGCAAGAATCGTAGTTTTTAACGTTGCCGGAATCATCAAAATCAAAACACCTTTAATTATTAGGGCGCCTTACATTACTATTGCCGGACAAACTGCTCCCGGCGATGGCGTATGTGTAGCTGGAGAATCTGTATGGATCAACACCCACGATGTGGTGATTCGTTACATGCGCTTCCGACGTGGAGAAACCTTTGTGGGCCGCAGAGATGATGCCATTGGAGGAAATCCAATCGGTAACATCATGATCGATCACGTATCGGCAAGCTGGGGATTAGACGAAAATATGTCTATGTACCGCCACATGTACAATGATAGTACAGGCAAACAGGAAGTGAAATTAGGTACGGTAAATATTACCATCCAGAACTCTATCTTTTCTGAGGCTTTGGATACCTGGAACCATGCATTCGGCAGTACTTTAGGTGGAGAAAACGCAGCGTTTGTGCGTAACCTTTGGGCAAATAATGCTGCCAGGAACCCATCTATTGGTTGGAATGGCGTATTCAATTTTGCCAATAATGTGATGTTTAACTGGGTGCACCGTTCTATAGATGGCGGAGATTATACCGCTCAATACAACATCATCAATAATTATTTCAAACCTGGTCCGCTTACTCCAAAAGATCAGCCTATTCGTTACCGGATCTTGAAACCAGAATCAGGAAGAAGTAAATTGCCTTACGTGGTTTTCGGAAGAGCTTATGTAAATGGTAACATCGTAGAAGGGAATGATAAAGTAAGCAGCAATAACTGGGATGGTGGTGTGCAGATCGAGAATAAAAAAGGTGATTTGATGACTTACGAGCAATCAAAATCATATTTTGAGGCCATGAATGTAAAAGATCCTTTGCCTATGCCGCATTTCTCTATCATGGGAACCAAACAGGCTTATGATTATGTGTTGGCTAATGCAGGTGCAACTTTACCAAAGAGAGATCCGGTTGATACCCGTATTGTAAAACAGGTAAGGACAGGCGAAATTGATTATATTAAAAACGTGAAGCTACCTGAAAAAGATTTCGAACACCGTCGTTTACCTAAGGATTCTTACAAAGGTGGAATCATTACAGATATCAGCCAGGTAGGCGGTTATCCTGTATATGCCGGCAAGCCTTATAAAGATGCCGATAATGATGGTATGCCGGATGAATACGAGACTAAAAACGGGTTGAATCCTAAGGATGCTTCGGATGCCGCTAAGATTACCGATGCTTCAGGTTATTCTAATATCGAAATTTATTTGAATAGCGTAGTAGATGTTAAGAGTGTAAGGCCTTAATTAGTTGGGTTCTTGTGTTATATGAGGGGAATTTACGAAAGTAGATTCCCCTTCGTTGTATATAACCTATTTTGCATGGCGCCGATAGAGACTCAATAGAACTGCCACCATGTAACTTAAACTTGACGATTTGGATATTAGCCACTGTCAGTTTACAGCATTTCGGATTAACATGGCTGGGAATAATAGCCATTATCCATTGATAATATCATACAGCAGCTAGAAAAAATGGTACAAGGTTTATCTTTTATCACCAGTTATATTTGAATAGCCATTTATAATGGCTGGCCAATTGAAATATTTGATTTTTTAAACAATATGAAACATTTTACCTTTTGTGCTACCCTGGTATTGTTTACTGTGGAGTTTGCAGCTGCACAATACCCTGTTATCCCGGCAAAGCTCGAAGCCCGGGGAGATTCTTTAATGAAGATTGTGGAACAGAAATCTGATGCAGCATGGGAAAAGGCCTTGCCTCAAATCGAAAAGGAAGCCAAACAAGGGAAACCTTTTCTTCCGGGAGCGGAGCGGCCATCAGATCTGCCTCAGGCAAAAATACCTGCATTTCCAGGTGCTGAAGGTGGTGGGGCTTACTCTTTTGGTGGCCGTGGCGGAAAAGTTTATGTAGTAACCAATTTAAATGATAGCGGCGAGGGTTCCTTTAGATGGGCTTGTGAGCAGGGTGGGGCAAGGATTGTTGTTTTTAATGTAGCAGGAATCATTCGCCTGAAAACTCCGGTAAATATCCGGGCGCCCTATATCACTATAGCAGGCCAGACCGCTCCGGGAGACGGGGTCTGTATTGCGGGAGAATCTGTCTTGATTGACACTCATGATGTGATTATTCGTTTCATGAGATTTAGGAGAGGAGAAACAGATGTGACCCGCAGAGACGATGCTTTAGGAGGCAACGGTGTAGGAAATATCATCCTGGACCATGTCTCTTCCAGCTGGGGATTAGATGAAAACATGTCGATGTACAGGCATGTTTATGACAGAGATGGGGCAAACAAGAAATTGCCAACGGTAAACATCACCATTCAAAACTCTATATTTTCAGAAGCGCTGGATACCTATAACCACTCTTTCGGAAGTACAATTGGCGGCTTAAACAGTACATTTATGCGCAACCTATGGGCATCCAACATCAGTCGTAATCCTTCAATTGGGATGTACGGAGATTTTGGCTTTGTAAATAACGTGATCTTTAACTGGTGGAACAGGAGTGTAGATGGCGGAGATCATCGCTCGCTGTTCAATATCATCAATAATTATTATAAACCTGGCCCAATCACACCAAAAGACAAGCCTATTGCCTACCGTATTCTTAAACCCGAATCGGGCAGAGATAAAGCCAACGCTTCTAAATTTGGAAAGGCTTACGTAAACGGAAATATTGTGGAAGGTTTCGATAAAGTGACACAGAATAATTGGGATGGAGGAGTACAGATAGGAAATATGCCGGATGCCGGGGAGTTTGTGAGCCAGATAAAGGTAGATGAGCCTTTACCCATGAAACCTGTCTCCACTTTAAGTGCAAAACAGGCGTACGAATATGTGCTTAATAATGTAGGGGCAACATTGCCTAAAAGAGACGCGGTAGACGAGCGTATCGTGAAGCAGGTGAGAACAGGTGAGATATTTTATAAGGAAGGCGGTAAAACAAATGTTGGAAAAGAGTTTATTAAACGCCGATTACCAGAAGATTCTTATAAACAAGGTATCATTACAGATATCAGTCAGGTAGGAGGGTATCCTGTTTATGCTGGTAAACCTTACAAGGATACCGATAATGATGGGATGCCTGATGATTATGAAAAGAAAAACGGACTGAATCCTAAAGATGGATCGGATGCATCTAAAATATCAGTATCTGGTTATTCTAATATTGAAGTTTACCTCAATAGTGTAGTGGATGTGAACAGTGTGAAACCTTAATGAGCTCCTTAATTTTTGCGTGTAAGTAAGGGGATTTACGAAAGTAGATTCCCTTTTTCTTAGAGCAACAAACCAAATAATAAGAATATGCTGAGTACATAGGATCACTATAGGATCACACTCAACGAAAGATGCAGGAGATATAGGTAAAGGATAGTCATTAGAGGAATATTTTAAGAGAATCAGGATTTAAATCATCCGTAGAGCGCTTCGCTAACTCTACGGAATATGGTTACCTTTAATGTATTGACAGCATTACTTTAGCGTATCTCTTAACGAAGGATGCAGCATCTCTACTGCCTGACGATCATGATCTAAGTACTTCAAATTTTTTTCTTAAGGAGTCCATTTATTAGTTCTCCAGCCTTTTGGCTTTTTAGGACTGGTATTCTTAAATTGTATATGCTCAGACAATTCTCCCGAAATATCACTTACAATTTCATTACCAGGTGTTTTAAATATGACATTTTCAAAGGTCAGGTTCCTGGTATCTACCAGTTTTATCAGCGAATCCTGAGATTGAACCATCACATTTTTTATAGTGATATTTTTAGCATCATGTGCAGTAAACAATTTCTTACTATTCACCATGGCATTTTCCAAAGTGAAATTCTCCATCGGCGATTCCGGGATGCCTTCTATTCTTACAAAAGCCTTAGCGTTTTCTACAATAATATCTTTTGCAAACGTATTTTTAAAGCTTGGAGTTAAACGGTTGATAGGCAGAGCAGGTAAGCGCTCGGCTAATTTGCCAACATGCATAGGCGAGCCCAGCATATCCCACCTGAAGGCTTCATCGCGTAAGTTCATTCTCATACGCTCATAATAAAAGTTTTCACCGCCACCCCCTCTTGGCCGGCGTGTTTTAAAACGTATGCCAACTCCGGTATCATCAAAAACAGTATCATGAACGTATAAATTACGAATCATCGCTGCGGTTTCACTTCCCACTGTAATGCCGCCATGACCTTCTTTAGCCAAACAAAAACGTACCACTACATTTTCTGTTGGCCTATTAACACGCATGCCGTCTGCGCCACGACCGGCTTTCATCGTAAAACAATCGTCGCCACTGCTTAAGGTAGAATATTCTATTAAAACATTGCGGCTGCTTTCAATGTCAATACCGTCTCCACGAGGAATACCCACAGAATTTACCGTGACTCCCCTGATGATGACCATATCACAATACACCGGTACAATATTCCAAAAAGGGGTGTTTTCCAGGGTAATGCCCTCTATAAAAACGTTTTTACAATTGATTGGAGAGATGAACATGGGCAAAAAGATAAACTCGCCGTTTTTCCCCTCATAAATTCTTTCAGAAACTGGTTTGTCTAATGGCACTACATTTTCAATCACATCCACATTCATAAACCTCCTGCGCAACGGAGAGTCCTGGGGCGGTCCTACCAATTTGCCTTTCCCGGTAACGGCAATATTTTCCTGCCCGTTTGCATAAATACATGCACCAAGAGACATCAGCTCAATTCCTTCGTTGCGTGTAAATACTGCAGGAAGATAATCCTCAATTTCACCGCTGAAATGTAATTCAGCACCACTCTCTAAATGAAGGTTTACATTACTTTTTAAGCTTATTCTTCCGGTATACCATTGGCCGCTCGGAATAATTACCATTCCACCACCTTTACTATTTACCTCGTCAATGGCATTTTGAATTTCCCGGGTAACCATTGCTCCAGGGTTTGCTCCTTCATTTTTTATCGTGATACGGAGATTGGGAAACGTAGGTCTCTTAAATTCCGGCATAGCAAAAGGCGCCTTAACAGGAGCAATGTCATGAGGCATTACCAATGCGCCAACCTGTTGTATAGTGGGTGCCTGAATATTCAGTGTATGGATAGTCTCCTTTTTTTGAAGGCTACACTGAATAAATAATAAGGAGGTGATGCTGACGAAGAATAGCTTGAAAAGATTTCTGCTAAGCGGAATCGATTTGTTTTTCATTTGATTGTCTCTTTATTAGGCTGTGTTGCTGTTTTTTTAAAGTTATCAAAACAAACACCTGCGTTATTATATGATCTGTACGAAGTTTTATAAAATGTTATCTATTGTACAGTATAATGATGAAGCAAAGGTTAAATGGGTAAATGTTGATAATATAGTATATTAGCTTGTGAAAATTGTATAAGATTAAATCGCTTTTCTGTAATAACTTTGAACTAAGTTTATAAATCAAATCTTTCATCAAAACAATAGTAGAAAAATCATATAACCTCTTCCAGAGAGAAGAGGCGAATATCTATACAAGATCTTCATAACAGTTTGGTTCCTGTTATGATTTAATACCGTAATATCTTAATGATAATTAGGTTGGTTTAAAAAAGGAGCGCTGCCCATCAGCCTCCTTTTTTTTGTAATAAATTGTCAATGTGCCGGGCCTTTTGTATTTAAATCAAATATCTCATTATACAGGGATAGGGTGTCTTTTTTGCCCTTAAATGTTTCATTCATTGCAGCATAATATTTTGTCAGGGTTTTGATAAGATATCATAATAGATAGAAAAAATGCTATAAAAACCCCGGAACTTTTAATATTAAGTTTGTAGTAAGAACCCGAAATTTATAATCCTATAAGATAAACTGTTCCAGTTATCTTAAAACAATGTTTATATTGAATATTGGATGGATAATAAAACTTTAAACGATAATATTTTGCAAAAAAACTATTGGCATCAATATAAAGAATGTATAAGCTTTAAAACAGTTGTTGCAGTAGCGTTATTTACTGTAATTCCGGGATTTCTTAAAGCTCAAAAAGCTGTGCCGGTACCTCCGCCTGTTTTTGTGGGAAAAGATCTAAAACTATCCTATACACCGGACGATCTGGGGAATCGCATTCCCGATTTTTCTTATAGTGGCTATATGGCTGGCGAAAAAGCAATTCCCTTAGCACCGGTAAAAGTTGTAGTACCATTAAAAGCTGGAGATGCAACATTAAGAATTCAGGCGGCCCTGGATCATGTAGCTGCTTTGCCTTTAGATAAAAATGGTTTAAGAGGCGCTGTGCTTTTGGCTCCCGGAACTCATGAAGTGTATGGAAGTTTAAAAATAAAAGATTCTGGTGTGGTTTTAAGGGGTAGCGGTACTTCAAAAAATGGAACAGTTTTAATAGGAGCAGGTGAAAGCAGGGAGACTTTAATACGGATTGCAGGTGCAGATAACCGGATTTTTAGAAATACCATTAAGGTAAAGAATAGTTATGTTCCTGTTAATGCGATGCAACTTGATGTGGAGAGCATTTCGGATTTTAAAGTAGGTGATAATGTTCAGGTTCACCGTCCCTCAACTAAAGAATGGATTGATGTTCTTAAAACGGCTGTCTTTGGCGGTGGGTTAAGCAGTTTAGGCTGGAAACCCGGTCAGCGGGATTTATATTGGGATCGTAGGATCAAAGAAATTAAAGGAAATACTTTGATACTGGATGCACCTCTAACCACTGCACTGGATGAAAAATTCGGACAGGCAACAATTAGAAAATATACCTGGACAGGCCGTATTGCTAATAGTGGTGTAGAAAATATCAGCCTCGAGTCTGCTTACAATAAGGAAAATAACAAAGATGAAGACCATCGCTGGATGGCCATCGCGATAGAAAATGCTCAGGATATTTGGGTAAGGCAAGTAAACTTTAAGCATTTCGCGGGTTCAGCAGTTTTTGTTCAGCAAACAGGGAAGAGAATAACTGTTGAAGACTGTAAATCTTTAGAGCCTGTATCGGAAATTGGCGGCGAAAGACGTTATACTTTTTATACCAAAGGTCAACAAACCTTATTTCAAAGGCTCTACTCTGAATTCGGTTACCATGATTTTGCGACAGGATTTATGGCTGCGGGGCCTAACGCTTTTGTGCAGTGCCAATCGGTTTTACCGTACAGCTTTAGCGGAGGCGTAGACAGCTGGGCTTCGGGAGTTTTATTCGATATTGTAAATATCGACGGGCAGACCTTAAGTTTTATGAATCGCTGGCAAGATGGGCAGGGTGCCGGATGGAATGCTGCAAACAGTGTTTTCTGGCAATGTACTGCTTCGCGTATAGATAACTTTCAGCCACCAACCGCACAAAACTGGGCATTTGGAAACTGGGCACAATTTTCAGGTGATGGTTATTGGGATATGTCCAATGAGCATATCAGCCCTAGAAGTTTATATTATGCGCAGTTAAAAGACCGCCTGGGAAAAGAGGCAGAGTCCCGCACTTTCCTGATGCCGGTAGAATCAGAAGCTTCCAGCAGTCCATCTATAGAAACCGCTGCCGAGTTAACCATGCTGGCAGCAAATCCCGCACCTTTGCTCACTAATTTTATAGATGAGGCAAAAAACAGGACTCCGATTGATATCAGCTCACCAATAGGTATAAAAACAATAGATCAGATTGGTATTAAATCCGATGAACAAAAAGTAAATCAGCCAGATCTAAAAGTGGAAAATTCATGGCTGGTACGTGGCGATAAAGTAGTGACAGGAAACAGGCAAAATGTACAATGGTGGTCGGGAAGTTCACGTCCTTATTGGTTGGAAAAAGCTAAGCCACATATCACCAGATTTGTCCCTGGTGAAACAGGTACAGGTTTAACAGATGACCTGGATACGGTAACCGGTTCCATGATAAAAAAGAATATCCTTGCTATTGATCATAATTATGGTTTATGGTACGACAGGAGGAGAGACGATCACCAACGTATTCGCCGGGCAGACGGAGAAGTATGGCCGCCTTTTTACGAACAACCTTTTGCCCGTAGCGGACAGGGTACAGCATGGGATGGCTTAAGCAAATACGATTTGACCAAATACAATCAATTTTATTGGGGCAGGTTAAAGCAGTTTGCCGATTTAGCAGATGAAAAAGGTCTGGTATTAATTCATCAGAATTATTTCCAGCACAATATCCTGGAAGCAGGAGCGCATTATGCTGATTTTCCATGGCGCCCGGCTAACAATATCAACAATACGGGTTTTCCGGAGCCTGTTCCTTATGCAGGAGATAAAAGACTATTCATGGCTGAGCAGTTTTACGATATCCAGCATCCGGTAAGACGTGGACTGCACAGGGCATACATCAGGCAATGTTTGGATAATTTTAAAGATAATAGTGGCGTAATCCAGCTCATTAGCGAAGAGTACACAGGCCCTCTGCATTTTGTGGAATTCTGGATTGACGTAATTAAAGAGTGGGAGAAAGAGACCGGCAAAAATGCACTTATCGGACTAAGTACCACTAAA
>JAZQRF010000283.1:0-17319 GCA_045629485.1 Pelobium sp.
CACAACGTATGATGTAAAATAAAAAAAGATGGTACATACAAGTATTACGATTATCAGGCCCTGGCACAATCCAACGTTTACGCTTAATTCCGCCTTGGCGGTTGCGGTAAAACTGAATTAGCCTTCGCAGAACCTTTAGTAGCAACCGGCGCAGCGGCGGCTTTTTTGTTTACTTTTTGAGCTGCAGCAAAAAGTAAATTGCCTGGCCGGCAATGAGGCCGGAAAGCCTGTGAGGAAAGGCCTAAATAGTGAGATGCTTCACTGCATTCATCACAACGTATGATGTAAAATAAAAAACTTGTAAAACAATGTTCGCAATGACAAACATAAAAATAAGACAATGAAAAAACTACTATTAATAACCCTTATCAGCATCACTGCTATCAGTTGCAAAGAATACCTTGATGCAAAACCAGATAAAAAACTGGTAGTCCCCCAATCTATGCAGGATGTAAACGCCCTGCTTGACCATACGGTCCTGTCAACAGCGTCAATTATGGGCGAATCCGCATCAGACAATATTTATTATATACCCACGATCTACAACAGCATCTCATCCCTCAGAGACCGAAATATTTATATCTGGGAAAACGATGCCATAGATGGTGATGGCGGAATCTGGACCGGTAAATATAACCATGCTTTTGTTTGTAATGTAGCATTGGAAACTTTGGCAAAGATCAATCCTCCAGCTCCCGAGCAGGCAGAGTGGAATCGCCTCCGGGGTTCGGCATTATTCCTGAGAAGTTATGCCTTTTTTGAGCTGATGCAGCTTTTCAGTAGTCCTTATGAAAGTGGAAGAGAAAACACACAACCCGGGATTCCATTAAAAGTACTGGCAGACGTGAATGAGAAAACACAGCGCCCCACAGTGGAAGAAAATTATAGCAGGATCATCATGGATATGAAGGAAGCTCTTCGCTTGTTACCCCAGAACAGCAGCATTGCTACCCGGCCAAATCAAAAAAGTGCCTGCGCCCTGCTGGCCCGGATATTATTAACCAAAGGAGATTACCCGCAGGCACTGCACTATGCAGATACGGCACTTTCTCTTTATGGCGAACTGCTCGACTATAACATGGTAAACACAGCAGCAGTAGCACCATTTGCAAGATTTAACAAAGAGGTGTTGTTCCATTGTACCGGTGCTGCACCAGGCCTAAACCCAAACTGGTACCGGGTAGATACGCTCTTGTACGATAGCTACAGCAGCCAGGACCTAAGAAAGCAAGCCTTTTTTCGTTACAACGGAGATAAAAATTACACTTTTAAAGGAAGTTACGATGGACTGGTATCCAGTAGCTTTTTTGCAGGGCTAACTACTGCAGAACTTTACCTCATAAGGGCCGAATGCCTGGCAAGGGATAGCAAAACAGGAGAGGCATTGGAAGATCTAAACCATCTTTATGAACACCGCTGGGGAAATACTACGCCATTTATGCCTTACGAAGCAAGCAACGCTGCCGAAGCGCTGGAATTGGTCCTAAAAGAACGCAGAAAGGAACTCGCTTTTAGAGGGATAAGATGGAACGATCTTAGGAGATTACAATCTGACAGCCGCTTTGCAGTGACGTTGCAAAGAAACCTGGAAGGGAAGTTATATGTGTTGAATCCCGAAAGTAAGCGGTATGTGTTTCCAATTCCGCAAACCGTAATAGAACTTTCGGGCATTGCCCAAAACCAGCGGTAAAAATAAAAGGGCTGTCGCCGGGAGGGTAGACAGCCCTTTACGCTTAGTTTTTAAGTTCCACATTTTCCTGTGAAACGCTTGGATTGGCCAGCGCATCGTCGATCTGCTCAATCAACTGGGAGGTTATTTGCGGTTGGTCTGGATTTGTACTCTCTTCTGCCCGGATTGCGCAAACAGCGCTTGTTCCTTCACAGCCGGGAGAGGTAGAGCCTACCGCTTCATAACTGCTTGACAGGTGGATATCACCCGAACCGTCATACTGGAACCATTGTACAGCTGCTTTGCTTTTTAATGGTTGCGCTTTAAACGCAGAAAATAATACCACACTTGCAGCTATTGCTATTATAGCAAATACTGCGGTAAACAAATTGTGTTTCATTTGTTTGTTGGCTTTACCACACCTCGAAGCCATAGAGTTTTACAGATAAAATGCCTACTCTGTCAGGTTTTCGGCGTCCCCTTTTTACAGGATCCAAGCTCGTGAAATAGAGAGTAGTACTTACTGCTGAAGAGCAGGGGTTGAGCTGTTCCGGAACAGCTATGTAAAATATAGCAGGCGGGTTTCTTAATACTTGCTCTTGATCTTGCTGAGGGTGGTGGGGAAGAGGTGCAGGTAGGCGGCAATATCCTTTACAAGAAGGAGATGTGCCGGAAAGAGCTTAATAAAACGTTGGTACCGTTCTGTGGCCGGGCATTGCAGCAGTTTGTTCCTGGTAACCAGGCGTTTTTTGGCAACCAGCATGAGCTGCATCAGCGGGATGAGTAAAAGTTGGGGAAACTGCTGGCTACCCTGCAAGAATTGCTGGTAAGAGATGGGAATAAGAATAACCTCGTCTATGGCCTCCAGATAACTTTTAGACCGTTTCTGTTGCAGGAATTCTTCTTCCATGACGATGAGGTCTCCGGGCAGGTAAAAATGGTAAACCTCCTGCTCGCCCTTGCGGTTGTAATGATAATGCTTTATGATTCCGTCTCGTAAAAGCCAGGCCTGGTTTACTTCCATTCCGGGTATAAGCAATGCCGTACCATGGGGCAGCCGGGCCCTTCCCGATTGTAGCAGGATACGCTTTAGCGCATAAGGGATCTTAAGATCAGGTTGCCGGAGTGGTCGCCGTTTTAAGCTCATGACCATAAATGCATCTCGTTAAGATAATTACAGCCGGCCTCCGTTAGAAAGGTCGTTCATGGATTTGCCGGCTGTAAAAAATTAATTTAATGATTGTCCAGGTAGCTGATGCTGAATACCAGCGACTGGAACCTGCCTGTACCTAAGGTGGGCGAATAGCTGCTCACAGATTGTTGTTGCAGGTTCACCAGTTTGCCACGGTCTTTTGCCCGGGAGTTTGCATCCACTGGCGCAGGATATACCAGTAAGGTGATGGGTAACCTGTTGGCAATAAAATAGCTGCTTTGCGAGGCGGCATCGGCCAGGAAGTCGGGGTTCATAGCGTCTAAAAAATCTTCCTGTTCGCTGCTGAAGAAAAAATTTGCTTTCAGCCATTCGCTAAAATCATCATTCACCGCTTCGGCTTCTTCCTGCAACTGGGCGTCCGGAAGGGAAAAGAGTTGGAGCAGTAGGAGCTGCAACCCTGCATTCGTAAATTCTTGTTTCATAATCTTTGAATTTTTAAGGATTAAAAATGATGCTTGCAAGCAACCGCTAAGTAAGAAGTTCTGATAAAGTGAAGCAATAGCCGAAGTCGCCTGGGACGCTCCTAATGAGGTTTTTCTAACCGAATGGTATAAAAATACCGCTGAATGGAAGAAAAAAACCACCTAACTGCCACCCAAATTTGGAAGATGTGAGTTTAATAAACCGGGCGATTGTCGGCTTAGGTCTAAAATATAAGCGGTTTTTGAATAAATAAGTCCTGATTTCGTAGAAAATGGGCGAATTATTCACCGGATTCTGATGTTTTTAGGACTGATATGAATAAATATGTAACAAAAAAAGGAAAATATCGTAAAAAAAAGGATACTCCCATTCATTCTTGTTTTAAAAAGTTATGGAAAATCTGCAAACCCCAACAAGACCCACCTACTTTCTCCCAAAACACCGCTTAATCATTGTAATGGTTCTGGCACACTGCCTGGTAGCTTTAACCCAGCCTAAACCCACCTTACAGGTTATGCGGCAGCTTAACTATTATATTGCCATGCTGTTTAGCGTGGGTACGGGGAGCCTGCTTTTTTGGTTGTTGCAAAAGGTTACCATGCACCTGGATACACGCTATCCCTGGGACAGGGCCTTTATGGGCAGGTTATGGTGGCAGCTGATGATTGGTGTTGGCGGATTAATGGTGCTTGAACTGCTGATTATGTATATTTATTTTTGGACATTTAATACCAGCTTTGCCGCCAGCGGATTTATGGAAAACGAGTTTTGGACAGTGCTGTTTATAGCCGGGATGGCCAATGCAGTTTACGTCTCCTGGTATTTTTATGAACGCTATGTGAAGAAACCAAAAGAATACCCTGCTGAAATAAATGTGAAGTTGGGAAAAAAGATACACCGGGTGGCCGTGGAAGACATTATTTGCGTAGAACGGAAACGCGATATAGGCTATATCTATACCCTGGCCAAGCGGTACCCGATCCCTTACCGGAAAGAGGAGCTGGAAGATATACTCAACCCCGAAAGGTTTATCCGCATCAACCGGTCGGTGATCTATGCGGTAGATGTGATATCCGGCTACAGCAAAGAGGCCAATGCCTTAAGTGTGCTGATCTTAAAGCCCAGCATCCCCGTGTATACCTCCCTGGTGGGCAGCAGGAGCGGAAGTAAACGCATCCGCCAACGCTTTAAAGAACAGCAGCCGGATAAAGCCGAAAAAGCAGGTTAACATCCTTTCGCCTTGCAAACAGGCATGGCCCTATTTTAGGGTAATGAAGTGTTTTATAAAATCTTCAAATTTTTATATATTTGGTTAGCAGGTCGTTCGTGGTTCTCCTATTGTAAATCACGTACGGGATGGGTGTCTGCATCGCTCAGCAGGCAGTACGCCGCCCGGATGTACAAACCTTATGCGCATGAATAAGATAGACCAGCTCATCATCACTTTGCAATATATCCAGCAACTTTTAGAACAAATTGGAACCAGTATAACAGGTCCCTCCCAGCCAAGCCTCTGCGAAGAAAAACTGATGACCCGCCAGGAAGTAAAAGATTGCCTTGGCATTAGTGAGAGCACCTATAAACGGAAAGTAAAAGACGGCACATTAAAGCCCATACCCATGCCCGGCGGCGACCGTTTTTTCAAAAGCCAGCTGCCGGAAGTCTTCCTGGCAAGCCAGTGCCGTGGCAATACCTGTAAATTCGACAAAGAAACATGCCCGGGTTCTATTAAATCATTTGTTTACTTAAAAGATATGGAGTATGCCAGATAAGCTATTGCCAAGAATTTCCCGGATAGAACGGGCGGTACTAAACATCGAAAACATGATTTGTACCCTGGTAGAGATCAATGCCAACCGCGAGACAATAGTGGCCTTGTTGAAAATTGTAGCGATATTGAAAGAACAGGCCTGCCCAACGCCGCAGGAGGTTTGGCTCGATTCTGTTGATGTACGAAACCAATACAAGATCAGCAGGAGCACCCTTTACCGCTGGAAGCGGGATAAAGTACTTACCCCCGCATCCGCTATAGGCAAAAAAGATATGTACAAAAGGTCCGATATCGAAAAACTGCTTAGAAAACCACCGGGTGAAAGCAAATAAAAATTCATCTTTTAATTACGCTGCCGCGTCTATGCAAGTAGCTCTTATCATTCCGGCCAGCCTGGTGTATAGATGTCTTATCCAGTTGCAGGGGAGGAAAAATATTCCTCCCGCTGTGACGCTCCCTCCAAAGAACTTCCGTTCCTGAAAAATATTCAAAAAAGCCGTTGCCCGTTTCAACCCCATCTTAGCAGGGTCTTAACAGGGTCTTCACCGAAGCTATACCCTGTATGGTGTCAATTTGTACCATCAAAGCTTCAATTGCAGTCAATAGGTGTTATGTTCCAAATGTCTATTGTGAGCTCATTTTTAGTTACTTACGTTTGAATCGTCAACCAAAAATACCGGTATACAAAAGGTTGCGTTTAATCAAATTTTTAAATTTAAAAAACAAGAAAATGGCAAAATCAATTGGAAATGTAGTAACCTATGGCTTAAGTGGCCTGATAGGAAAATTGTTGGTATTTAGGCAACGGGCCGGGAAGACTTTTGTTGGCGACAGGCCTGTTAAAACCACTAAAGCCCCTACCGCAGAACTAAAAGCGGTTAGGGAAAAATTCGCAAAAGCCATCATCTATGCCAAAATGGTAAATGATGTAGACGACGATGTTAAAGCGGGCTACCAGGCCAAAACAGAACCCGGTCAAAGTGCCTTTAACCTGGCCTTTGCCGATTATATGAAAGCACCTGTATTTGTGGAAGCCCCGGCATTTTCCGAATACAGCGGTCAGCAAAACGCAAGTCTCGAAGTATTGGTGAAGGATGATTTCAAAGTAACTTCGGTACACTTCTCGGTCCTGGACGCCGATGGAATTGTTTTAGAATCCGGGGAGGCCGCCGGCACAGGAGACAGCCCGCTGTGGGTCTACCAAACTACGGCTGAACATGCAGATTTGGCCGGGGCTACAGTAAAAATTGTCGCTAAAGACCTGCCGGGTAATGAAACGACAGCAGAAGTAATCCTGGTGTAAAACTCAAACAAACAGATTTATGAACAGGATTGCCCGGTAGTGTAAGCAGGACTGGCCACGGACCATCGACTATGAACTATCGGCCATCAACCCCGCACCATGAACTATCGACTTATTGACCATGGTCTCTCGGGTCTCCCGTCTTCCCCCGGGCAATCCTTTAAATAAGAACAACATGGCAATAATAATAGAAACAGGCCCCTATGCGGGGCTCCTCTCCGGCAAAGTGGGAGATGTGGTATATGTCATAAGGAACGGTAAAAACTTCATCCGGCAATGTTCCCAAAAACAGAAAAGACCAGCTGCCCCTGCCCAGATCTGTCAAAGGCAGAAGTTCGGCTTCGCGCAGCAATTTGCGGGAAACTTTCGGGAGGTGGCAAAGCTCGGTTTCCGGCAGCATCAACAGTATGCTCTACTTAAATTTAGTAGTGGCCTGCACAAATCGCTGGAAAATGATAACAGCCGCTGCTATGTAAATATGGAAACGCTGCGCCTCAGTTGCGGCGACCTGCCGGTACCTGAAATAGAGTTTTTAGGCATTAAGAATAACAGGATATGCCTTAAATGGAAACCTTTAGATTTTTTAGATGGCAGTACGCTGGTAATGGTAATTTGTAATGCCGGGGGCACAAGTGTCGCTCATTATACAGCCGGTTCAGCTAGTGGGGAACTTAAAACGGGCTTTTGCTCATTTGACGTACAACATGTATATGCTTTTCATACGAATAGGGATAGGGCAACCAGTTCAGAAACCATATATCTGGGTAGCCTGTCCGAAGAAAGAGAGGCAACTGATGGCTAAATTAAAAATTATCCGCATTAGCGCAGGCAAAAACAGTACGCTGAGCCACCTCTACCTGGACGGGATCTTCCTTTGCTATTTGCTGGAAGACCGTACAGCAGAAAAGAAATTACCCGGCCTTACCTGTATCCCGGGAGGGAAATATCGCCTGGTGCTGAATACCACGGCAGGGATGCACTGGAAATATTTAAGGCTGTTTCCTGCAATACATAAAGGCATGCTGCAAATTACAGGGATCCCAAATTTCGACCTCGTATTCCTGCATATTGGCAATACCCATAGTGATACCCGGGGCTGCCCGCTTACCGGGCATTACTGGGAGCAAAGCGGCGGGGATTATAACGTTTGCCAGTCGGGCTTCGCTTACCGGCAGGTTTACCCCCTATTGGTTGAGGCACTACAGAGCGAAGAAATAGAGGTTCAGGTAATTAATCATGCAAAATTTTATGGAAATGCTATTACAAACTGAGTACGTGGCCGGTGCGTTGGCGACGCTCCTGCTTTCGGCCATCGCCTATTTCATCAAACAGCTGCATGCCGATTTTAGGAAAGTAGTGAAGGAACTGTCGGAGCTGAAGTCGGAAACGGCTCTGCTGCATGCCGAAACGCAATCAACCGCTAAGCTATTGAACCAGCGGCTGGATTTTATAGAATGGCGCCTGGGGATACTGGAAACACCGGTAAAAAACATAAGTATGAACAAACAAAATAAGGTATCATGAAAAAGCAACTAAGTGATAAAAATTTGGTGGAGCGCTTACAGGCGCCAACACCCTCGTTTTTTAAAAAGATCAGGAATATGGGTTTGGTATTGGGCGCTGTGGGCGCTGCGGTACTATCGGCCCCCATCAGCCTGCCGGCGATAGTACTCTCGGTAGCGGGTTATATGGCTACTGCAGGACTGGTAGCTACAGCAGTGAGCCAGGCCGTGTACAAGGAAGAGGCCGGGGCTGAATAGTTTAATAGAGGAGCGGCTTAAATTTACAGCTGCTCCTTTACCTAAGAACATAGAGATGTACAATAGATTTCGGGAGCAATGCAGAATCGTTTCCACGTGTTAAAATTACCGGTTATAAATTATAAATATTCGAGGCCTGACATGTCTTTTAGACCGGGTGAACGGTTTGCCGATTAAGAAAAGTGATTATCAGTTATCTTTATTTGCAATATAGAATATGTTTTTTTGTATTTTTTCTTTGAATTAATAAAATTAGGGTATATAGGCTAATAAATTACAAATATCATAAGTTAACCTAATTTTTATTGATAAATGCTTATCAATTGTCGCTAAAAATTTACAATATGATATATTGATTTTATTAATCTGATTACCAGCATGTTAAACTTTAACGATATTTTTTATGCGGCATAAAATTTGTATGTATGCATAACATCATCTTATATTTAACATTAATTAACACTATTACTAACTAATTTTATTATTAATTGTATGAAAAAACTTGTACAGAGTTTATTCATCTTGATGTTTGTTGCAGCAGCTGCAATTGCACAAGAGCGTACGGTAACAGGTACGGTAACTTCGGCAGAAGACGGTCTCCCGCTTCCCGGAGTAAGTGTTTCGGTAAAGGGTGCCACTACCGGAACGCAGACTAATGGTAATGGGCAATTCAGCCTGAGGGTAACTACACCAAATCCGGTTTTAGTATTTTCTTTTATAGGAACTGCAACACAGGAACTGGCTGTGCCGGCTTCAAATGTTTTAAATGTAAGTTTAGGTGCTGATGCGGCCTTATTGAGTGAGGTAGTGGTAACGGCCCTGGGTATTTCGAGAGAAGCTAAATCTTTAGGCTATAGTTCAGCAACTCTAAATTCTGATGATCTCGATAGGGCTAGAGAAAGTAATGTTTTAAATTCATTAGCAGGTAAGGCTGCGGGTGTAAGAGTTAATAGCCAGTCAGGTACAATTGGAGGATCTACGAAGGTTACTATTCGTGGAGTTAATTCCCTGGAGGCTGGCTACCCACTTTATGTAATTGACGGGTTAACTGTTTCTGAATCAACCTCAGTAGGTGGAACTACTGCAAAAAATGTAGACTTTGGAAATAGATTGGGTGATTTGAGTCCTGATGATATCGAAACTATGACCATATTAAAAGGTGCTGCTGCTACAGCATTATATGGTTCTAGGGCCAAAGACGGAGCAATTATAATTACAACAAAAAGAGGAAAAAAAGGAGTTTCTTCTCAAATTACTTTAAACTCTTCCATTAGATTTAATTCTCCATTAGTGTTACCTGATTACCAAAATGAATATGCTCAGGGAAATCAAGGAGTGTATCAACTCACTCAAACTAATGGATGGGGACCTAAGATATCGGATGTAAAGGGACAGACTTTTCCGAATTTTCTGGGAGAAAATGTTGAGTTACAGGCTTATCCTGATAACGTTAAGGACTATTTTCAAACTGGTGTCTCTGCAATGAATAACGTTTCGATAGCCGGCGGTGGAGATAATTCTGATTATAGGGTGAGTTTTTCCAGTGCTAATGAAAAAGGAATTATTCCTGAATCTAAACTCGATAGATATACTTTATCTATAAACGCAGGAAGAGATTTTAATGATAAATTATCTTCAAGATTTACAGGATCGTATACCAATATTGCAGCAGACGGAAGACCTGCTCAAAGCAGTAATAATACAAATGCATTAATATCAACAATTTATACGCTTCCGCGTACGGTAGATATAGATCTATTGAAAGATAATTTTGAAGATCCTGTTACGGGCGAACAAATTTTCTTAAGCCCTAATCGTAATGGCAATAATCCATTTTGGATTATGAATTACAATAGGAATAGCAATACAGTAGATAGGTTTTTAGGGACTTACCAGTTAACCTATAAACCCGTTGATTGGATTAGTATTAGCAATAATTTCGGAACTGATATTTACACCGAAAAGAGAAACCTATTGGTTAGAAAAGGAACTGCTGGTGTATTAAACGGTAGATTTGATAAATATGATTTATTAAGTAAACAGATCAATAATGATTTGATTGCTACTTTTGATCAAAATGATCTGGTTGAAGATTTTAATTTTAAACTGATCTTAGGGGGTAATATTAACCAAAGATATACCGAAAGCACTAATGTTGAGGCAACCAATTTAACTATTGACCAACTATATACTTACACAAATGCGGCTTCTAAAAACCCGGTTCTGGCTTATAGCAAAAGAAGAATGTTAGGTGTTTATGGAGATTTAGGGGTAAGTTACAGAGACTTCCTTTATTTAAATGTTACTGGAAGAAATGATTGGACGTCAACCCTACCATTGGATAACAGATCTTATTTTTATCCGTCTGTCAGTACATCATTTGTTTTCTCTGAGCTTTTGAAAGACCAGAATATGGATTGGCTTTCTTTTGGTAAATTAAGAGCAAGTTGGGCTACTTTAGGAAGTGATTTGGCGGCTTATAACTTAGATTATCAATACAATCCCACATCCACAGTTTTTTTACAATATGTCTCTGCTAGTGCCGTTGCTTTCCCTGCGGGGCCTATTACTACAGCTTTTACGACTCCAAGGATTTATCCTAATGCCTCGTTGAAACCGCAAAAACAAAATTCTTTGGAATTGGGAGCTGATCTAAGGTTTCTTAATAATAGGATCGGGTTAGATTTTTCATACTACAATAACAAAACAAAAAATCAATTGATTCCTATAACTGTATCTGCAGCTACAGGTTACTTTTCGAAATATGTAAATGCAGGTGAAGTTCAAAATTCTGGTATCGAGGTAGCTTTAAATTTGGTTCCGGTAAGAACGGATGAGTTTTCCTGGAATATTGATTTAAATTTTGCTGATAACAATCAGAAAGTCAATTCACTTGCACCTGGTGTGTTGGAATATAGCTTGGCTAGTGGATATAATGGCTTGGATATTAAAGCTGCGGTTGGAGAATCCTTTGGTCTTTATGGCTCTAAATGGCAAAGAGATCCGGAAGGAAATATCGTTGTAGACGCTGCTACAGGATTAAAAGTTGCGGAAACAAACAAAAGGCTCGGTAGTATTTATGCTGATTGGACGATGGGGATTAATAACAGCTTTTCTTATAAAAACTTTAACTTGAGTGCCTTATTGGATATTAGACATGGGGGTGTGTTCTATTCTGGAACAGTAGCCGCTTTAAGATCTTCTGGACTAGCCGCAGAAACCGGCGGAGACAGAGCACCAATCGTTGTTGATGGTGTGGTAGCTGAAAATGGCGGGTATGTGCCTAATACTAGATCTATTCCCTCTCAAAATTATTGGGCATGGGAAGGTAATACGACCAACACAGAGGCAAATGTTTTTGACGCAGGCTTCGTTAAATTAAGAGAAGTTCTTTTTTCTTATAAACTCCCTTCAACTGTATTTAATAAATCATTTATTCGAGGAATGGAAATAGGTTTAGAGGGGCGTAATTTATGGCTAATTAAGAGCCATGTACCCCACGTAGACCCGGAGTTGAATTTCTTCGGTTCAGGAAGCGTTGGAGAAGGAGTAGAGTTTTATAGTATACCTACTACCAGAACTCTTGGATTTAATTTAAGATTGACTCTTTAATTTTAAAGATTATGAAAGTTAATAAAAAACAAATATTAAAATGTCTGATGATAGCTTCGTTGCTTTCATTAGGTGCATGTAAGAAGTTTTTAGATATCAACACTAATCCTCTTACAGCAACAGAAGTAGAGCCAAAATTATTGTTTGGCTATGCAGTTACTGCCTGGGATGTTAGTAAAAATAGTGGTGATGGTTACATGAATTTAGCTTTTATTGGCCAGACATTGGCCAGCGGCGGTAATTATTCACAAAATTGGGGACCATTTAATATTTATGATTTAAGTGAAACTTCACTTTCTAATAATTTCCGTTTGGCTTATAGTACAGCAGGAAATAATCTTAGGCAAGCCATTAATATTGCAGAAGCATCTTCACCAGTACAAAATAATACTGCTGCACAATGCAAAATTTTGTTAGCTCAAATTTTTTATGAGACAACAATGAATTTTGGTGATATTCCATTTTCGCAAGCGTTTCAGCCTGATGTATACCCTGCTCCTGCATATGATTCCCAAAAAGATGTTTTAGAAGGAATACTAGCTATGTTAGAAGAAGCTAAGGCACAAATTGATCCGGCTAGCCCTCTTAAAATAGGCGATTATGATACCTTTTATTCGGGAGATTTAGGTAAATGGGTAAAGTTTGCTAACAGTTTAAAATTCAAAATATTAATGGTAATGGTTGATAAGGATCCTTCAAAGGCAGCTCAAATTGCAGCTCTTGTTCAGGACCAATCTCAGCTAATTAATTCTGCAGCCGAAAATCTTAGAGTGCCCTATACTACTACTCCAAATAATGAAAATCCTAAATACAGACTGTTTTTAGAAGACAATCCCTTTACATATGCTCATAAACTTGTTACGGATATAATGGTTCCTAAAAATGATCCAAGACTGCCTAGATATTTTGACTTGCCACCTGGCCAGACCCAATATATTGGTATTAAAGCTAATGTTGACGCTGATGCAAATACAGCGTTATTGGGTAAGTATTTAACTAGAAAAGATGCACCTTCTCTAATTATTTCCTACCAGGAGCTTTTATTTCTTCAAGCAGAAGTATATGCAAGAGGTATTGGAGTACCAGTAGATATAAGCAGGGCTAATGTTTTATATAGAGAAGCACTAATAGCAGCTATGAAATTTTATCAGGTTCCTCAAACGGATATTGATAATTATGTAGCAAATAGTTTGGTGGATCTGACAACTGCAGCGGATCCTGTAAGAGAGATCCATCTAGAGCAATGGATAGACTTAATGGATAGGCCAGTGGAGGCATTTGTTCAATGGAGAAGATCTGGACCGGAAGGAAGTGAAGTGCCCACCTTGGAATTGCCATTTGAAGCTACTTCAGGACCACTAATCAGGAGATTAACTTATCCTGCAAATGAATTAACAGCCAATCCATCTGCGCCATCTCCAAAACCACAGTATTATGAAAAACTCTGGTTTGATTTATAAAGGGTAATTTATCTTATCTTTCAAGAAGGTCAAAGAATTTCTTTGACCTTTTTATTTATACGGGTATTTAGAATGTAAATAATTCAAATTCTTCTGACCCATGTGGCGTTGACCTTTTCTCGCTGCTCCGGCCTGTTTTAACCTTACATTACAGGTTTTATTGTCGACCGTATCAGCTTACGAAAAGAGGACTTTTTTTATGCTATCCCTTTTATTCTGGCCATTATTCATGTGTTTTCCTGGGACTTTTATCTAGATAAGGAGAAGAAGTTGCTTCTATCCTCTAAGCGCCATTTTCCATCCTGGTCTAAATCTTTGTTCCGATTGCTTTGAAGCTTAATAAGCTCACCAGGTACTTCATCAAAAAGCCTTTTAGTTTACTGATTTTTGAAATATCCTGCTATTTGAATTAAAATAAGGTGTATAGAGTTGAATATCCTATCTTGCCGGTGATTTCGGTTTATGCAGATACTTAACTTTTTTATTAGCGCTTGTTCTTTTATCCTACTCCTGTTTTCCCTGCACTTATTTTTTGCAAAACAGGGGAATCCTTTGCTCAACCGCTTGTTGGCGCTGTTGTTATTTACCCGTTTCGGGCAGATCTTTATTTATCTGATGGTAAGTTCGGGGCAGTTAACCTTTTTTCCTCTATTTCAGCACTTATTTATTCCCTTTTATTTCGCTGCTCCGGCCTGCCTATACCTTTACATTACAGGTTTTGTTGTGGACCGTAGCAGCTTACGAAAAAAAGACTTGCTCCATGCTATACCTTTTATTCTGGCCATTATTCATCTGTTTCCCTGGGGCTTTTTACCTTCAAATTATGGGGAAGAAGTGACGCCACAGGTATTAGCAAATAAACAGATGGTTATTCCTTTTCAGGCAGGCTTGTTTCCTGACCAGTTTTATACTATTCTGAAGCCGGCTTTACTATTGGGTTATTTATTGGCCGCCTGGTATGCGGTATTAACTTCTCCCCTCCGTAAAAAAGCGTCGGATATAAAAAAGAAATGGATCTTCTTTTGTCTTATAGTAGCCAGTTCTTTTAAAATCATCAGTCTTCTTGCATTACTATTTGGTGGTACACTGCACCCGTTTACTGCTTATCCATGGTTTGTTGCGCTCAACAGCCTGGGGCTTTTAGCCATCATTGTATTTGTGCTTCACCAACCCAAACTGTTATACGGTTACCTGTTTGTGGCAGCCAATTGGAAGGCGCTTGCTCAGGACGCTGAGTCAACCGAACCATCGGATATACCTGCCATTCCTAAAAATAATTTATTGGCAGAGCCATTGGTAGGTGTTTATACAGAAGCGATGAATGAACTGATGGATAACGAAAAGCCTTTTCTGCAACCCGATTTTCAGATGATCCACCTGGCGCAGAAGCTTAATATTCCTGCCCACCATTGCTCGTTTGTGCTGAACAACGTGATGGGTAAAAATTTTCGGGAGTGGATCAACTCCTACCGGATAGACTATTTTATTTCTGTGTACCCGCTATTGTCAGACAGGATGACCATTGAGGCGGTCGCCAATCAATCCGGATTTAAAAGTACCGCCACATTCTACAATGCTTTTAAAAAGGAAACCGGGTTAATGCCTACCAGTTTTTTTGCGCAAGAAAAAAACAGCGTGAATTGACCTTTTTGTATAACTATTCAATAGTTGGAGATCATCCATACCTCATTTCCACTTTTATAATTGTTAGTGCGGTAACTTTGAGGGAGCCCGGCTGCTAAAGATTTTTGTACACCAAATTCAGGGTGCTTTTAACGCTTAAGCGGGCAGAGCTCACAAAAAATAAAGATTGACGATATGAGGCATTCGCTGCTTATTTTATTCTTCCTGTTTTTTATGGCAGGAAATAGTGTGGGGCAAAGCCTGGGTCCTGCTATTATCAATTCAGCAGGTAATACTTCTACCCAATCCGGTATGATCTTCGAATGGAGCGTAGGCGAATTGGCGCTCGTGGAAACAATGGCCAATAGCGATGCCATCATTACTCATGGCTTACTGCAGGCCCTGGTGCTACCCTCATTGGTTGTACCTGTAACTACACCTGTTATATTCCCGGCCAATATCCTGACAGCAAATGGGGATGGAAAAAACGATACCTGGATCATTAAGGACATTGAAAAATATCCGGACAATGAAATCATGGTATTTGACAGAGCCGGTCGCGTAGTTTACAGCGTAAAGAATTACCAGAATGACTGGAGGGGTACCCTTTCAGGTTCGCCCCTGGCCGAAGGGACCTACTATTACATCATTAAATTTACAAAAGCCTCTTATACTATTCCTGTTAAGGGCTTCATTACCATTTTACATTAGCATTCATAACCCTAAAACATATGTTTAAAGTTTTTTACAAAACCCATTTTATATTAACTTTTTTAGCTGTTAGTTTGATGAGCTTGCTCCAGGTAGCAGCACAACAATTGCCACAGATCAACTATCAGGGTGTAGCAAGACAAGCAGATGGCAGCCCGGTTTCTGAACAGGCTATCGCTCTACGGCTGACGATAAAAGACGGAGGTGCCAGCGGAAACATTGTTTATTCGGAAACCCGTTTATTAACTACCAATAGGTTTGGGCTGTTTACCACAGTAATTGGAAGCACAGGAGCACTTTCGCAAACCGGTACCATGGCAGGTGTAATTTGGGCTAGGGGCAATAAATTTTTGCAGGTAGAAATTGACCCTGCAGGAGGCAACAGGTTTGTTGATATGGGTACATCACAACTACAGTCGGTACCTTATGCCATACATGCCGGTGAGGCATCACCTACGGGAAATGCCGGGGGAGATTTGAGCGGCACTTATCCTCACCCGGTAGTGAGTAAGCTTCAGGGAGCTGCAGTAAGTAATGTGGCGCCAAATAATGGCCAGATCCTTAAGTGGAACGGAACAGCATGGGCTCCAAGTGATGAGCCTGGTGTAGTAGGGACAATTACTTCTAATTTGCCGCTTACTTCTACCATGGCGGGTGGACACGCTACAATTGATATAAATAAGGCAGATGATGTCACAGATGGATATTTAAGTAAAATTGATTGGATGATTTTCAACAGTAAAGCAACTACCACGTATGTAGATGAAGCTGCGATCTCCATTAATACATCGCTAACAAACGAAATTAACAGGGCTATAATTGCCGAAAATTTAAAAGTGAATATTGCCGATACTGCAGCAATGCTATCACCTTATGCAAAAGAGGCAGCTACGCTAACAGCTATCGCTTCAAAAGTGAACATTCCCGATACTGCTGCTATGTTATTGCCTTATGCAAAAGAGGCAGCTACGCTAACAGCTATCAATTCAAAAGTTAACATTGCTGATACGACTGCTATGTTATTGCCTTATGCAAAAGAGGCAGCTACGCTCACAGCCATCAATTCAAAAGTGAACATTGCTGATACGACTGCTATGTTATTGCCTTATGCAAAAGAGGCAGCTACGCTAACGGCCATCAATTCAAAAGTGAACATTGCTGATACTGCTGCTATGTTATTGCCTTATGCAAAAGAGGCAGCTACGCTAACAGCTATCGCTTCAAAAGTGAACATTGCCGATACTGCTGCTATGTTATTGCCTTATGCAAAAGAGGCAGCTACGCTAACAGCCATCAATTCAAAAGTGAACATTGCTGATACTGCTGCTATGTTATTGCCTTATGCAAATCAATCCGCTACGCTAACAGCTATCAATTCAAAAGTAAATATTGCCGATACTGCTGCTATGTTATTGCCTTATGCAAAAGAGGCAGCTACGCTAACAGCCATCAATTCAAAAGTTAACATTGCTGATACTGCTGCTATGTTATTGCCTTATGCAAAGCAATCCGCTACGCTAACAGCTATCGCTTCAAAAGTAAATATTGCCGATACTGCTGCTATGTTATTGCCTTATGCAAAAGAGGCAGCTACGCTAACAGCTATCGCTTCAAAAGTTAACATTGCTGATACGACTGTTATGTTATTGCCTTATGCAAAAGAGGCAGCTACGCTAACAGCTATCGCTTCAAAAGTGAACATTGCCGATACTGCTGCTATGTTATTGCCTTATGCAAAAGAGGCAGCTACGCTAACAGCCATCAATTCAAAAGT
>JAZQRF010000284.1:0-2659 GCA_045629485.1 Pelobium sp.
TACCACAGCAATATGTATTGGACTAAGTTTATTACCAACGAACAATCTTTTAAAGTTTTTACCGACAGAGAAGATGTGTTTATGAGGTTGTTTACTCCGAAAGAACAAAAAGATACAGATTAGAAAAATATGGAGCCCACTTTTCCTAATGGAGATATTTCATTTATGAACGGAATTTCTGGAATTGGTACAAAAACACAGAAACCAGAAACCACCGGACCAATGGGAATGAAACACGTGTTTTATGATTATGAAAAAGAGCCTGCAAGAGCTTTGCATCTGGTACTGTATTTCGATTTTTCTGTAGAGAAATAAATAAGTCATCATTTAAAATTGATATGAAGAATATAAAAATAGTTGGTTTGATTTTAGGGATGTTCATCAGCATACAGGCTTTTGCCCAACCTAAAGTACAGGCGTTAAAAAGTGAATTGCTGGATAATCCTATAGGGATTGATGTAGTGAATCCACGTTTAAGCTGGAAAATTAATGCAAGCGATAGAGGTGTTTTTCAAACAGCTTATCATGTTCTTGCAGCATCTTCTCTGGAAAAATTAAATCAAAATATTGGAGATTTATGGGATTCCGGTCAGCAATATTCAGATAATTCAATTAATGTTATTTATTCGGGAAAACCTTTAAAAAGCAAAAATGAAGTTTTCTGGAAAGTAAAGGTGTCTACCAATAAAGGAGAAACTGCATGGTCTGAACCGGCTTCATGGGCAATGGGTTTATTGCATTATAAAGACTGGACTGGCCGCTGGATTGGTTTCGACAAATATTTCCCAACGGATAATGAAGAAGCTGGTCGACTTGCTGCCCGTTACTTTAGAAAAGAATTCTCTACTTCTAAGAAAGTGAAATCAGCCACAGCTTATATCATGGGCTTAGGTTTATACGAGTTATACATCAATGGTAAAAAAGTTGGCGACCAGGTTTTGGCTCCAACTCCAACAGATTATACTCAGAATATTAAATACAATGTATTTGATGTAACCAATCTTTTAACCGAAGGCAAGCATGCCATTGGAGTAATTTTGGGAAACGGTCGTGTTTATGCCATGCGTCAGGCAAAACCTTATAAAGTGAAGAGTTTTGGATTTCCTAAAATGCAGTTTCAGGTTTTGATTACTTATACCGATGGATCATCAGAAATTATAAAAACAGACGATAGCTGGAAAGGAACTGCTGAAGGACCAATTACTGCAAATAACGAATATGATGGGGAAGAATATGATGCCAGAAAAGAATTAACGGGTTGGGCTTCTGCAGGTTTTAATGATACAAACTGGCTGAAAGCTCAATATGTACAGGAGCCAGGAGGTACTTACGAGGCACAGCTAAATGCCAATATGAAGGTAATGCAGGATTTAAGTCCTGTTGCTATCACTAAAAAAGCAGACGGAAAGTACATTATAGATTACGGTCAGAATTTTTCTGGTTGGATTAAAATGAAGGTAAATGGTGCTGCAGGAACAAAAGTTACTTTACGTTTTGCAGAATCTTTACAAGAAAATGGAGAATTGTTTACCACCAACCTTCGTGACGCTAAATCTACTGATGTTTATATTTTAAAAGGAGGAGCAACCGAAGAATGGGAGCCTAAATTCACCTATCACGGTTTTCGATATGTAGAGGTGAGTGGTTACCCGGGTGTAGCTGCTAAAGCTAATTTTACAGGCAGATTGGTTTATGATAATTTAGCGACTGTTGGTTCTTTTAACTCTTCTAATGCGCTGCTTAACCAGATCTATAAAAACTCATGGTGGGGAATAGCTTCTAATTATAAAGGAATGCCTGTGGATTGTCCGCAAAGAAACGAGCGTCAGCCCTGGTTAGGCGACCGTCCAATTTCTGCTTATGGAGAAAGCTTTATGTTTGACAATACCAATTTTTACATCAAATGGTTAGAAGATATCAGGTTGTCTCAAAAAGAAGATGGTGCAATTCCGGATGTAGCTCCAGCTTTCTGGAGATATTATAGCGATAACATCAGTTGGCCAGGAACTTATTTGTTTATCGCAGATATGCTGTACCAGCAAACAGGCGATATCAGGGTATTAAAAGATCATTATCCTTCGATGAAAAAATGGATGGATTATATGCAATCCAGGTATAAGAATGATGAAGGTATTATAACCAAAGACAGCTATGGAGATTGGTGCTTTCCTCCTAAAACCATTGAAGAAGGAAGAGGGAAAATTGCTGATAAGAAATATCCAAGTGCTTTAATTTCCAGCTCCTATTATTATCATTTATTAAATAGGATGGCTCATTTTAGCGAGCTGACCGGAAACGAAAAAGACACAAGTTATTTTATTGATTTCGCAACTCAAATTAAAAAAGATTTCAATAAGAAATATTATAATTCTGCTGGTTTTTATGGAAGCAATAGCTTAACTGATAATTTGTTAGGAATGTATTTTGGATTAGTAGAGGATTCCAATAAAGAAAAACTAGCAAATAGAATTGTAGAAATTGTAGAGAAAGAAAACAACGGCCATTTAAGCACAGGAGTAATAGGGACTCAATGGATTATGCGTACCCTTACGGATATGGGCAGAGTGGATTTAGCCTATAAAATCGCAACCAATAAAACCTATCCATCCTGGGGTTATATGATAGAAAATGGTGCTACCACCATTTGGGAATTATGGAA
>JAZQRF010000285.1:0-22362 GCA_045629485.1 Pelobium sp.
AGAAAAAGATCTGGGTTTCCGGCCTTCTGAAATTTCCTGGACCATGGGTGAACTTGCCCAGCATATCGCCACTATATATTATTGGTATGCAGGGGTATTTACACAAGATGTTTACGATCTGGCTCAAGACCAAATAGAACGAGGAGACACGAATGATATTACAGCAACCCTTCAGCTGTTCGAGCAAAATGTTGAACAGGCAAGAGCGGCCTTACATGCGGCTTCAGAGGAAAGGTTAAAAGATCAATGGACTATGAAAGTAGGTGATAAGGCGGTTCTGGGGCCAATGCCAAGGGCTAGCGTTTTAAGAAGTTTTCTGTTTAATCATATCTATCATCATAGAGGAGAATTGGTGGTATACCTTCGGGCTACGGGAAATAAAGTTCCTGGACTGTATGGGCCTACTTATGAAGAAAACATGAAAAGTTAATTTTAAGCAATGTAGTGAATTCTTGAAGTTGTTAGCCGTCCTACTGTAAAGAGCAAAACAATAATTGTATTAAATGTTTTTCACTCTTGAATTTTAAATTAAAGCAATTTTAAATAATCATTTCTGTAATTAGATAACATAGGACTATCTGCAGGCAATTCAGTGATGAGGTAATTGATATGATTTGGATCGCAGATCCTGATCCTTTGAGCCGTATTTAATTTTTCGGAGATACTAAGTATGGCTGTTTTTTTTGAAGCCCTTATAATCGCTTTTTAACCTGAACTATTTCCCAGTCCATATCCGTAAGTCCATCTTCTGCTGAAAATGCGTTTGCTCCTAATAAACATAAATCCACCTTTATATCCATTAATTGGTTTATTAAGCTGGCTCCAATATGCAGGTTTGCGTTTTTATTTAATTTTCCGCCAATGGTAATAACATCAAGGTTGCTATGATCTGATAAGGTTATTGCTACCTGTGGGCTTATTGTGAAGAAAGTAGCTTTTAAATTTTCAGGGATCAATTTTGCTAGTTCTAAAATAGTTGTTCCGCCTTCAGTTAGGACAACCATGTCGTTTTTAATGATTTTCAGAGTTTTTTTGCGATTTCTCTCTTTTCTTCCAATGCATATACCTCATTTAAAGTATTAAATGGAGCTACGAAAGATTTGCTTGCGTCTATGTCTATCTAGTCTTTATACTTCATCATGGTTAGCCAAAACTTTCTGCAAACCGGCCGATTGCCTATTAACGTGAGTTCGGTTTAAGCGGCTAATAAAAGCTGGTTATCCTCTTTTTCAAAAACAATATTAAGAGAAGGTTTTTTAGGAAAGAAATGGTAGGCACAAATTACCCCCATAGTATTCATCAAGAAGTTATGCCCTGGGAAATAATATTGTAAAAAGTACAGATTAATCCTAGATGTATTTTATACTTTCTCCTTTTTCAATTAAGGGACAAATAATAACTACTTATTAGGTGTTCGAAGTTCAGAGAAGGGTATTAATTTTTATAATTTTATAACGCTTATAAAGTGCGTTTATTTTTTTTTGTAAAAACGTATATAAAACGCATAATTGAATTTATTTTTATATTTTAGTGTTTTTATAGCTTTTATTGAAGTTTATTTGCGGTTTATTTGAAATAAATCCAGGTGCTGTGCAGAGTCATATAGACGGATTTACGAAGGTAGCAGCTGCGTATATGCTTATGTTGTGAGAGAATGAAATATCATTTAGATCGAACTTCGAAAAGCTTGCCTTGCAGGTAAATAAAGCAAAGTAGTAATGAGTTAGCCGGTCCAATTAGAAGTTAAAGTAAGATATGGAGAATTTATATACTGCCATTAAGAGAAGTACACAATAAATCAACTTTTAATCAACCTTAAATAATTTTTAACTACGAGGCTGAAAGACGCCTTATTAATTTTAAAACAATGAGACTACTAATTAATTTCCTTTTTCTCGTTTCCACTTTGTCATTGTCCTGTGCAAGCAAGGATAAAGCAGACGAGGATATTGAGCCTACAATTGGCGTCGATGTTCCTCTAGCGGATCCTTTTATAATGCTTTATAACAATACTTATTATGCTTACGGTACAAATGCAGAAAGTGGGATTGAGGTTTATACCTCGGACGATTTGATTTCATGGAAACAGACGACCCAGCTGGCGCTTTGGAAAGGGTATTCCTGGGGAGACCGTTGGTTTTGGGCTCCTGAGGTGTACTATATTAAAGAGAAGAATAAATTTTATATGTACTATACGGTTGATGAGCATATTTGTGTAGCAACAAGTGATTCTCCTCTCGGGCCGTTTAAGCAGGAGGTACAAAAACCTATGATAGCTAATGAAAAATGTATAGATAACACCTTATTCATTGATGATGATGGGAAGGCATACACCTATTTTGACAGGTTTAATGATGGACTTAATATTTGGGTAGCAGAGTTAGAGAGTGATCTGCAGACTATTAAAATGGCTACTTTGAAGAAATGCATTAACGTATCTCAACCGTGGGAAGAAATCTGGCCACGTGTTAACGAAGGCAGCTTTGTTATTAAATACAAAAATATATACTACTTAACTTACTCTGCTAACAGTTATGAAAGTCAGTTTTATGGAATTGGTTTTGCAACGTCAACTTCAGCCACGGGGCCATGGACTAAATATGCCGGGAACCCGATATTGCAGAAACCAAATGACTTAGTGGGAGTAGGGCATAGTGCTATGTTCAAAGACAAGCAAGGAAAGCTAAAAATAGTTTTTCATGGGCATTACAATAAATCCAGTATCCATCCGAGAGCTATGTATATCTCTGATGTTACCTTTACTGATGATGATCTTCCAGTCATGAAGATTTCTAAAGATATCCTAAAAACAAAATTGATAAGATAAAGAAATTGGTTAATCTTTTTTAAGAATGCAGTAATTAATTATCTTCTTCTATTTGATCCTAATAGAAATGTTGACTAAGAATTGAAATGTACGACTAATCGACTAAAACCTATAAACAATTGATTTATGTATCGGTATATTTTTCTGCTGTTATTATGCTGTTCCAACCAGCTTATGGCTCAAAATTCCTTTTTAATTAAAGGTTCGTTTAAGATTTTAACGGGGTAATCTATTAGAAGTATGATCAAAGGACAGATAGCTGTTTTGCAAGGAATGGTATATTTGAGTTTACAGGCGCTATCGACCTTCCCATTCCTGCAAGTCTTTTTATAAGCGACACAAAAGAGGTTTGGTTCGATGAGTTTATTTTAGAGCCGAGCGAATTGTCCGTCAGACTAGATACTACAACTAAAAATTATGATGGCAAATTAGTTTGCTGGGTAAATACCAGGGTTTTAGGAGGCGGCAAGACGAATGCTTTGATCAAATCTTTCCATACATCACTTATGGAAAAATCAATACTGATGCAAGATAAAGGTATTGCCGAAAAAAAGCAGTTTCTTATTGAAGCACTCAGAGAATTTATAAAGCAATATCCAAGTGAAATGGCTTTACTAATTCTAGTAGAACAAGCAAGTTCCGGGTTTTCTCCGCAAGATTTAGTGTCTTTTTATGAGAATTTAGACCCAGATTTAAGGAGAGGCTATTATGGGAAGAGTCTTCAATCAGCAATTGATAAAAATAGTAAGGCTGTTGTTCTCATGCCCATCAAAGATTTTGCACAAGCCGATTTAAATGGTAAATCTATTGGTGTATTTTCATGATAATCAGAACGGGTGGGGAATAGGAGCGTTCTGGGCTCCTGAAGTATATAAACGATATGGGAAATATTACTTGTTTTACAGCGCTCAGTGGAAACATAACCCAAATAATGAAGAAGAGAATTTTAAGATTGGAGTTGCCGTTTCCGATTATCCTATAGGACCCTTTACGGACCTTAATAACTCTCCTGTCTTTGATCCCGGGTATCCTATAATTGATGCCAATGTGTGGTTCGAGGACGTTGTACTATTCAAGATGTTGCTACAAGCACCCAGTAGAAAGTGAAGTGGCACAATGGGCAAGAAAAAAAGGTTGGTATAACGAAGTAGAAGAGAGCTGGGTTTATGGGGTGGAAATGAAGTCAGATTTTTCAGGTGTTGTGAGCGAACCGGTTTTACTCCTACGGCCACCGATAAAAATGGGTAATATTGAAGACGAGTGGGAAAGTCGTTCGGTAAGCTCCAGAGAGGTGAACAGAAGATGGACGGAGGGATCCTGCATTTTTAAAAAGGATAAGACCTATTATATGATGTACTCTGCTAATAATTTTGATGGACAAAACTATGCGATAGGCTATGCGACTTCAAAAAGCCCGTTGGGACCATTTAGAAAAGCCCAAAATAATCCCATCTTACAAAAGAATGGAGAAGTCACGGGAACGGGTCATAATAGCATAACGTATACGCCAGACGGCAAAGAAATGCTTTGCGTATACCATGGACGAACTAAAGATACCGGCCATAAAAGAGTAGTGTTTATTGATAAAATGTCAATTGATAAAGGTGGTAAGCTCCAAGTAGATGGACCCACTTTAAAAACGAATTAGCTAATTTGGGGTATATAAATCACTAGTGCATTTATAGAAAAAATAATAAGGATTTTTCAATAAATAGTCTGAAAATAAGAAGTATGAGTTAAAGTATTACCAGGTCGGTGTTTTTGTAATGTTTTAACAGCTGATTTTCTGATGGTAATTCGGTTACCAGGTAATTAATATGATTGTAGTTACAAATCCTAATACGTTGTACGGTATTTAATTTTTCTGAGACACTCAAAACCGCAGTTTTTTTTGAGGATCGTATGATTGCCTTTTTCACCTGTACTATATCCCAGTCCATATCTGTAAGTCCTTCTTCTATCGAGAATGCATTTGCTCCTAATAAGCAGAGATCTACTTTGATATCAATAAGTTGATTGATTACACTTGCTCCGACGTGTAAATTTGCGTTTTTATTGAGCTTTCCGCCAATAGTAATTACCTCCAGGTTGCTATGTTCAGATAATGTGATTGCAACCTGTGGACTTATGGTAAAAACAGTGAGCTTGAGATTTTCAGGAATCATCTTCGCAAACTCCAATATGGTTGTTCCTCCTTCAGTAAGAACGACCATGTTGTTTTTTAAAAGTTTCATCGTTTTTGCTGCAATTATCTTCTTCTCGTTCAATGCATATACTTCATTTTCAATATTAAAAGGTGCGACAAAAGATTTACTCACAGCTCCGCCATGGACCTTAAGTATCTTCCCTGATTCGGCAAGTTCCTTTAAATCCCGTCTTACTGTGTCATCTGAAATATTTAATAATGCGCTTAAATCCGTTGAAAAAACCTTATTGTGTAGGTTTACTTCCCTCATTATTAATTTTTGTCTTTCTTCTTTACGCATGCTTAATTTAATAGGGCAGTAGTTAATTTAATAAAGGTATAAATTAATTAGATGTATTAGGTTGTTGCGGTTTTTACCAAGCAAATTAAAATATAACCGCAAATATAATATTATTATAAACATAAGCCATCTTTGAAGGTATTAGTTTTCTTTAGCTGTGTATAACTTTATTATTGATTCCTATTCTGTCCTTTGCAAAAAGTTAAATTTAAACGTCAATATGTAATTATGCGGTTTTGATAAGTGTTTCTGTAAGTTTACGGGTTTAGGTCTTTGTAGTTAAAGACGGTTAGTGTATTGTAATAGGAGGATGAGAAGCAAATGATTTAATTTATGGAATGAGCTTTAATCCTATTAAAATCAACTTTTTGATGCATTCCTTAAAAGCGTATTTGATTATTCCTCCAGAACTCAAATTAATTAATAAAAATTTTATAAAAAAATTTGGATGCTATTTTTATGCGGTTATATTTGTATTATAAAACGCAAAAAAATAGCAGTTTAGAGACGGTTGTTATTATGTACTTCATTACGGTATAGTTAGATTCCAGAACGACTTTAAACCTTTTAAAACTAAACTAAAACAAAAATATGAACAGATTTTTACACATTTTAACAGTGCTTTTGCTCACTACTGGGTGGGCGAGATCCAGTGAGACTGGAAACACTATTCAGCCAATTTTGCAGGACGCTGATTCGTGGGTTCTAAAAGGTAGAGTGGTTGATGAACAGGATTTGCCACTTCCCGGAGTTTCAGTTTCAGTAAATGGAAGTACACGGGGCGTAATGGCCGATAGGGATGGTAGGTTTATTATTGCCATAGAAAATGAAGGAGAAACTATCAGGTTTTCATTTATTGGTTATAAAACGCAGGAGATCAAGGTTGGAAAAGAAAGAGAGCTTACGGTAAAACTATTGCCTGCAGATAATGTATTGGAAGAAGTTTCGGTAGTAGGATACGGAACACAGAAAAAAGTTTCCGTAACAGGTGCTATCAGTACTATTTCAGTTTCTGAAATGCAAAAAGTATCGACTCCTTCTTTGTCTAACGCAATAGCTGGTAAGCTTCCCGGAATCATCAGCAGGCAAGCTACCGGAGAGCCTGGGGCTGACGGTGCTGCCCTCTATATCAGGGGTCTTTCTACATTCGGACAAAATGCTCCACTGGTGCTGATTGATGGTGTGGAACGTGATCTTAATCAGATCAATGCGCAGGAGATTGAAAGTTTAAGTATCCTGAAAGATGCCTCTGCAACAGCAGTTTATGGGGTGAGAGGTGCCAATGGGGTTATCTTAATTACCACCAAACGTGGTGTTGCGGGCAAGCCAATGGTGACCTTCAGGTCAGAGGCTGCGGGGCTTCATGCCCTGCGCTTGCCTGAGTATATCAATGCAGGGCAGTATGCGTCTTTGATGAACGAAGCTCTTGTAAATTCCAATCAAGAGCCCCGATGGTCTCCGGAAGAACTTCAGAAATATGAAGATGGCTCTGATCCTTACCTCTATCCCAATTCAAACTGGACTGATGCTGTGTTGAAGAAAGACACCTGGCAAACGATCCAGAATCTGAGTGTGACGGGCGGTAACGAATCCATTAAGTATTACACCAACGTAGGTTTTACATTACAGGATGGTATTTACAAGCAGGATAATGCCAATTCTTATAATACCAATGCAAATATTAAAAGGTATAATTTCCGTACTAATGTAGATATCAACCTTTCCAAGAACCTGTATATGCAGATGGGTATCGGAGGGATTATACATAACGGAAACTATCCCGGATGGTCGTCAGGTAGTATATTCAGTGCTCTTAAAGTCATTTCACCAATTGCTTACCCTGTAACCAACCCTGATGGCACCCCGGGAGGGGCTTCTACTTATCTAGGGTGGAATCCTTGGGGGAGATCAACCCAGTCAGGGTATACCACTCTGGACCGTAGCACACTGCAAGGTACTTTTTCCATGAAATGGGATTTATCCTCTTTAACTAAAGGACTTTCTGTAAGGGGACTATTTTCATACGATCGTTATGCCCAGACTGATAATGTTAGAGGAAAGGCATTTCTGGTAAAGCGATATTTAGGTAAAGATCCGGTTAGTGGGGTAGATCTTTATAGCAGCCCTTTTCGAGAAGAGCAGCCACTGGGTTATTCAGAAGGATCTTACGGTAATCGAGCAATTTATACGGAGAGCCAGGTTAACTATGATCGTACTTTCAATAAGCATAATGTCACTTCTATGCTCCTGCTCAACCAGCGTGATTATGTAAATCTCTCCGCAGGCAATTCCAGGGCTAATCTTCCTTATCGCCGGAGAGGCTTGGCGGGTAGAACGACTTATAATTATGATAATCGTTATATGGTAGAGTTTAATTTTGGGTATAACGGATCTGAAAATTTTCCTGATGGCAAAAAGTTTGGATTCTTTCCCGCTGTTTCTGCTGGATGGATGGTTTCAAATGAAAAATTCTGGAAAGTCGATTTTATAAATAGTTTTAAAATAAGAGGCTCCCGAGGGCTTGTAGGAAACGACAACATAGGACAGCGCTTCTTGTTCCTAAGTACCATTAGAACTAACGGACAGTCTTATTTATTTGGTCAAGATCAACAGCTATATAGTGGAATGGAGGAAGAAGCCATTGGAAATCCTGATGTTACTTGGGAGAAATCTATTAAAAATAATATCGGCCTAGATTTAGGATTATTCAAAGACAGGCTTACCTTACAGGTGGATTTATTTAATGAAAGTCGGAGAGATATCCTGCTTCAAAGAGCGACGGTGCCTAATTTTGCTGGTTTTTATCCTTGGTCAATTCCTTTCGGTAACATTGGAAGCATAAAAAATAAGGGAATAGATGGACTGTTTGAGTTTAAAAACACGACTAGTAAAGGCTTCTTTTACTCGGCAAGAGCAAATTATACTTGGGCTAAAAATACAATCATAGAAAATGATGAACCATCCAAAAAATATCCTTACCTGTCAGGAAAAGGCCTACCCTTATTGCAACCTTGGGGTTTCGTAGCCGATGGCTTTTTCCAAAGTCAGGATGAGATTGCAAGTAGTCCCCGCCAGGTATTTTCTACGCCCCGGCTTGGAGACGTAAAATATAAAGATATTAATGGCGATGGTTTGGTCGATTCATATGATCAAATCCCGATTGGGTATCCACGATTACCGCAAATGTCATTTGGATTTGGCGGAACAGTTGCCTTTAAGGGGGTTGATATGAGTGTGTATTTCACGGGAGCAGCCCAAACTAGCCTCTATTTAGTGGGACAGTCTCTTTGGCCTTTTTACGATGGCTTAGGTGTAAATAACGTTCTTACAGAATATTACGATAATAGATGGACACCAACAAACCAAGATGCATTGTATCCGGCAATTGATGTAGGTAATAGCCCTAATAACTTTGTTAACTCTACTTTATATATGCGTAATGGTAATTATTTAAGATTACGTAATGCGGAAGTTGGATACACCTTACCGAAGAAATTAGTCAATAAAGTTGGCATATCAAATCTAAGATTTTTTGTTAATGGAGTTAACCTTTATACCTGGGATCATATAAAGATCATTGATCCTGAATCTAATGACGGTACAGGTGGCTATCCGTTGCAGAGATCTTTTAACGGAGGGTTACAAATTGACTTCAAATAATTTATCACCATTAAAGCAATGAGCATGAACTACAAAAATATATTCAGCACTTTGATGCTGTTAATTTTAACTGCGACCTCCTGCCGTAAAGACTTCCTGGAGAAAACACCAGAAGAAGACATTACCATTGAGGAGGCTTTTCAAAAGCGAAATTATGCCGAAGCATTCTTAACAGATATCTACGCAGGTTTGCCTAATGAAATTTACTTTACGGATTTGTTGGAGGTTAATCCATTTGTCGTCGCTTCCGACGAAATGAATGTGCCCTGGCCAGAAAAATTTGGAAAACTGATGAATAAGGGGTCATGGAATAGCTTCAACGTGGCCGGACAGATCTGGAAAAACATGTACGAGGGGATCCGAAAAGCGAATATATTTTTAAGATATATTTCTATTACGCCAGTGGACGTGGATTTTACACAAGAACAAAAGGATATATGGATAGGTGAAGCCATTTATCTGAGGGCTTTTTATCATTTTCAGTTAATGAGAATTTATGGACCAGTACCTATTCTAGACAAGGACTTGGGTGTAACAGATGATTTTAACCAAATTAGACGCCGGACAATGCAGGAATGTGTGGACTTTGTTGTGAGTGAATGCGATGCCGCAATTGCATCTCTTCCTATGACAAGATCGGATTTACGGGAGCTGGGCCGTCCAACGGCTGCTGCTGCGTTAGCCTTGAAATCCAGGTTATTGTTGTATAATGCAAGTCCCCTTTGGAACGGAAATCCTGACTACGCAAACTTTAAAGACAATACTGGTTTACAGCTTTTTACAACCCAATATGAAGAAAATAAATGGCAGATTGCTGCGGAAGCTGCGAAAGACTGTATAGACAAATGCGAAGCGGCAGGATATAAATTATTTAAGGAATACCCAACTGATCCGGTAAAAAACTACCAGCAATTATTTATCGAGAATAATAATTCTGAGGTATTGTTTGCCCGTAATTCGGGTAGAGACGGCTGGATGGAGAAGTCTTCGTTTCCTAGCAGTTTAGGCGGGTGGAACGGGTGGAATCCTACCCAGGGACAGGTTGATGCTTATGAAATGGCTAACGGGCAGGCACCCATTACCGGGTATAGCTCCAATGGTACGCCCATTATAAATTCAACCTCTGGTTATGTTGAAACTGGATTTACTACCACATCAAGTGCCAATCGCTGGGTTGCTGGTATACGCAATATGTATACTAATCGCGACCCAAGGTTTTATGCAACGATTAACTTTAATGGGGCTATGTTTAAGGACAGACAATTGCAGTTTTGGGCAAGCGGGGCAGACGGAAGAGGTACAGCAGGACGTGATTATAATACAACCGGCTACTTATTAAAGAAATTTTCTGATCCGAGCGTAATTATACCACAAGGAAAGTATTCATTAAAAACATGGATTTTTTATCGCCTTGGTGAGATTTACCTCAACTATGCCGAAGCTCTAAACGAATCTCAGGGGCCCGTTGCAGATGTTTACAAATATATGAATGCGATAAGGGATCGAGCTGGTATGCCACCACTACCTGCAGACCTGTTGAAAAAAGATATGCAAGACAGGATTCGCCAAGAGCGACGAATAGAACTGGCTTTTGAAACGCACCGATATTTTGATACACATCGTTGGAAAACAGCCGCGACCACAGATAACAAACCAGTATATGGTATGAATATCGCGGCCGGAACCTCTCTGACAGACGAAAATTATTATAACAGGACTCTTATAGAGACGAGGGTCTTCCAGGCGCCAAGGCATTATCTGTTTCCATTGCCCCAAGGCGAAATTGACAAAGCCCCTAATCTTTTACAAAATCCAGGATGGTAGCCATTAAAAAAAATAAGGAAATGAAAATAGTAAAATTAGCTGCATATATAGGCATCCTACTGATGCTGGCAGCATGCAGTAAAGAAGTTAAAGTAGATTTGGATGTGCCTGGAGCAGCCTCATTTAAAAAAGTATATATGCCTCAGGCCGGGTATAACCCCGTACAACACCCTGTTAGTATTGTCGAGAAAGATACCACCTTTGCATACAGTGCTTTCCTGGGAGGTACTGCTCCGGCAACCAGTAATATAAACGTTGCTTTTTCTGTATTGCCAGAGAAAATAACGGCTTACAACGAGCAAAACGGAACATCTTATCAATTAATGCCTAATGGCAGTTATGTGTTGGAAACGGAGACATCTGTTATCCCCGCAGGCGGTCAATCTACTGGTAAGCTTACCCTTAGTGTTAAAACAAAAGGATTTTTCAATCCTTTTGAAACCTATATTTTGCCGGTTACAGTTACCAAGACGGGAGACGAAGGCATAGTTAACGAGGATTTTGCTACTACCTACTATCTATTCACCGGCTCTTATGCGCAGGGACAGGTGCCGAGGGAGAAAGTCTATTCGTTTGGTACCAACCCTGGGACGATATTTACCGATTTTTATGGAGGGGACTTAGTTCGGGTTAATCCCCAGAACAACAAATTGGAGCGCCATTCTGTTGACGTAAATGGGGTTTATGGTGCACCGGTAGAAATGGGTCAAGGTTGGAATGTTTTTAACCGAGTTTTTTTCTTTGGAGGTAACCGTTTAATAGGTCGTTTATCTAGCAATGGAAACCTTAATAGTTATACCTATAATAGCAATAATGTACTAATAACCTCTGGCGAGATAGGAAAGGGCTGGGACATTTTCAGCAAAATTATTCCATTTAAACAATCCCTTCTTGCAATAAGACCAAATGGAGCAATGACTTTATATCCTTTAAGTACTAGCGGGGCATTCGGTGGTACAAAAAGTGGTGGGTCTGGCTGGGAAGTCTTTGTCAAGATTATACCTTACCAAAACTCACTCCTTGCGATAGACAATGATGGAACCATGTGGCAATATCCGTTCTCAGATGATGGCGTTGCAGGTTCCAGAACCAAAGTTGGCACTGGGTGGAATATGTACAGCCAAGTTATCGTTTCAGGCACAGATCTATTAGGACTGGATAGTAACGGAGACCTATGGAGATATAAATTTAATCCATTGGGTTTATGGCCATTATAACAAATAGAAACTATATATGATCTTTTTTAATTTTAAGCGACGTACCCTTTTAACGTTAATGCTCTGTTTTGTGGTATCCTTAGTGATGTCACAAACGGAGACACCCGACTCATTTAATTCAAAAGCCAGCTATGCCCTCATCAAGAGGATATTGCCAAAATATGCACACCGTTTCGAAGTGGCTTATATTCCCAAGGAAAATGACAGCGATGTATTTGAGCTGGAAAGAAAAGGAAGTAAAATTCTGCTGCGGGGTAATAACGGGGTGTCAGTAGCAAGTGCTTTAAACTATTGGCTTAAGAATTATGCTCATTGCGAAATCACCTGGAATGGTTCTAATCTGAATATCCCAAAACCATTTCCGATGGTTAAGCAAAAAATAAGAAAGGTTACTCCTTATGAATACCGTCATTATTTTAACTATTGCACATTTAATTACACTGCGACATGGTGGGATTGGGAACGCTGGCAATGGGAAATTGATTTTATGGCATTAAACGGTGTAAACATGCCACTGGCACTTACTGGTCAAAATTCTATATGGGATAAAGTATACAGAAGTTTAGGATTTACAGACAAGGATATGGATGCCTTTTTTAGCGGACCCGCCTATACAAATTGGTTTTGGATGGGTAATCTAGATGCATGGGGCGGGCCAATGTCCAAAAACTTTATGGAAAAGCAGGAGGCTTTACAAAAGAAAATATTAGCAAGGGAGCGGTCTCTGGGAATGACTCCAATCCTTCCTTCTTTTACCGGGCATGTGCCTCCTTCTTTTAAAGATAAGTTCCCGGATATTAAAGTAAATACTCAACAATGGGGCATTAATGTAGCGCCGGCTTATGTGCTCAATCCGGAAACGCCGATGTTTAAAGAGATTGGAAGGAAATTCCTTACAGAATTGATTAATACCTTTGGAACAGATCATTTATATTCTGCCGATACCTTTAATGAAATGACTCCGATAAGTAACGATTCTACTTATCTTAATGGGATGGCTAAAAAAATCTATGAGTCAATGTCTGCTGTAGATACACAGGCAGTTTGGATTATGCAGGGCTGGATGTTTTTAGACAGACCAAACTTTTGGCAGCCTACACAGATGAAGGCTCTTTTTAGCGCTGTGCCAGAAGATAAATTAATCGTATTAGACTTAAACAGTGAATTAAATCCAGTATGGAGCAGAACCGATGCTTTTTATGGTGAAAAGTGGATTTGGTGTATGCTACACAATTTTGGTGGCAGATTGAGCATGTTCGGCGACATGTCAAGGATTGCCAATGATCCGGCGGCGGCTTTGAATAATCAAAATAAAGGTAAAATGTCGGGAATTGGTCTTACTATGGAAGGCATAGAGCAAAATCCTGCTATTTATTCCCTTATGTTAGAACATGTCTGGAATGATCACCCTATAGTTTTAGATGATTGGCTGAAAGGGTATGCGCAGCGTCGTTACGGTAAGAAAAATGGTGATGCAGAAAAAGCCTGGGAAATTTTGAAAAATACAGTTTATAGTCACCAACCATGGTGGGGAACCAATACCATTATTACAGGCCGACCAACTTTTGACGCGGCAACTGTGTGGACCTATACCCATATCCCGTATTCAACACAGGAGCTAATTAAAGGTTGGGAACACTTACTTGCTGCATCTGATGAGTTAAAGTCAAGTGATGGTTTTCAGTATGATATGGTAGATGTAACCCGGCAGGTACTCGCTAATTATTCAAATGTACTCCAGCAGGAGTTTGCCAAATCCTATAAAGCAAAAGAAATGGCTGCATTTAATCAAAAAACCGCCCAGTTCCTGGAGTTGATAGACGATATGGATGAGTTACTAGGTACCAGGAGAGATTTTCTTTTAGGTAAATGGTTGAATACTGCTAAATCTTTAGGCGATACTCCGGAAGAAAAGAAATTATTCGAACGCAATGCCCGCGATCTCATTACTTTATGGTTAGATAAAGACTGTAATATACATGAGTACGCCTGTAAAGAATGGTCAGGGATGATGAAAGGTTTCTATAAGCCTCGCTGGCAGCAGTTTTTTGATGAAGTACGAGTGCAGTCTAATGCCGGAAAGGAAATCGATCAGGAAAAATTTGAAAATAACATTAAAGATTGGGAGTGGAATTGGGTGAACGCCACTGAACCTTATACAGATGAGCCTAAAGGAAATTCAATTACAGTTGCCAAAGCACTGTATGCGAAATATAATGATAGAATGAAAAAAGCATTTTCAACAGTTAATAGTCATACAAACAATTAAATATGAAGCGACCAAATTTTAATAAGCTAGTTCTGTCCATTTTTATCCTGCTTTCTTTTGCATTTACCCAGGCGGTAGCGCAAGCTGATGGGGATAACACTGGGTTAAATAAAAAAGCAAGTTACGACCTGATCAAAAGGATTCTTCCAAAATATGCTGATAGGTTTATAGTAGAATATTTACCTGCAGAAGAAGGTAAAGACGTTTTTGAATTAGAAAATAAAGGAAATAAAATTGTATTGAGAGGAAACACAGGCATTTCTGTTGCCAGTGCATTGAATCATTGGCTTAAAAATTATGCGCATTGCGACATTAGCTGGAATGGGACTAATTTAAATATCCCTAAACCATTTCCAATGGTACCGGTGAAAGTGCGTAAGGTAACCCCACATGAGTACAGGCATTATTTTAACTACTGTACGTTTAACTACACCTCTTCATGGTGGGATTGGAAACGCTGGGAATGGGAGATTGATTTTATGGCACTCAATGGTATAAATATGCCTTTAGCCATGACTGGTCAAAATGGCTTATGGGACCGGGTGTATCGCAGTATGGGTTTTGGAGATAGTGATATGAATGCGTTCTTCACCGGACCAGCATATTTTATGTGGTTTTGGGCTGGAAACATTGACGGTTTAAATGGCCCATTACCTAAAAGCTGGATGGATAGCCATGAGGAATTGCAAAAGAAAATCCTTGCCAGAGAACGTGAATTGGGAATGAAGCCTATTTTACCGGCATTCAGCGGACATGTTCCTCCAACGTTTAAAGAGCGTTTTCCTAATGCGAAGGTAGATAAGCTAAACTGGGAAGGCAGGTTTGCCGACACCTATTTGCTACATCCGGACGATCCTTTGTTTCAGCAGATTGCTGATAAATTTATGGCAGAACAAGACAAGGCTTTCGGTAATACAGATCATTTGTATGGTGCAGATACTTTTAACGAAATGTACTTGCCTTATACAGATACTGCCTATGTGAGAAAAATAGGTACAGCAGTATATAAAGGAATGGCTAAAGCCGATCCAAAGGCCATATGGGTCATGCAGGGTTGGATGTTCTGGGATAAACGTGATTTCTGGAAACCGGAAATCGTTAAAAATTACCTGAGCGGAGTACCTGATGATAACCTTATCATGCTGGATCTATTTGCTGATGAACAACCCATATGGACTAAGACAGATGCTTTCTGGGGTAAAAAATGGATTTGGTGCATGTTGCATAACTTTGGTGGGAGAAACCCACTTTATGGCGACCTGAACTATATTGGTCGTGAACCTGCTGAAATGGTACATGATCCTAACAGAGGCCGCTTATCAGGTATTGGTTTGGTACCAGAGGGTATTGAACAAAATCCAGTAATTTATTCGCTGATGCTGGATCATGTGTGGAATGATCGGGTGATTGATGTTAAACCATGGTTAGTAAAATATGCTCAGAGCAGGTATGGCAAGCGTAATCCAGAAACAGAGAAAGCCTGGGATATATTGCATAAAACTGTTTATGCTAAGGAAGGAAGTTACGAAACCATTATCTCAGCCAGACCTACGCATGAAAAACACGCTGATTGGACTTATACAGATCTTCCTTACGAAGGCGATAAACTGGTTCCTGCCTGGACACATTTTCTGAATGCTTCAAAGCATTTTAAAAATAATGATTGCTATCAGTATGACCTTGTAACTGTAAGTCGCCAGGTATTGGCAAATTATGCTACCGTATTGCAGCGCCAGTTTGCTAAGGATTTTAAAGATAAAAACCTGGCGGCTTATCAACAGCGTACCACTGAATTCTTAAACCTTATCGATGATATGGACAAGTTAATGGGTACACGTAAAGATTTTTTACTTGGTGTATGGTTAAATGATGCAAAAAAATGGGCTACCAATGAATCTGAAAGTCGTTTGTACGAAAAGAATGCCCGTGATCTCATCACGCTTTGGGGAGGTAAAGATGCGTCGTTGCATGAATATGCCAATAAACAATGGTCAGGATTATTTAGAGGTTTCTATGGTAAAAGATGGGAAACATTTATTGGTGAAACCAAACAAGCACTTGCACAGGGTAAATCTTTTGACCAGGGGGCGTTTGAAACACGTATGAAAGATTGGGAGTGGAATTGGGTGCATGGACGCGAAGAATATCCAGACCAGCCAAAAGGAGATCCTGTCTCCATCTCTAAACAGCTGCATAAAAAATATATAAATAAAATAAAGAGTGTTTATGTAGCAAACCCTGATTTAAGAAAATAATACCATATAATATATACGAAAATGAATAAAATAACAGAACAATCATCATTATACGATAATCTGGAGACGAAAACTGTAGAAGAGTTGACTCAATACATCAATCAGGAGGACGCTAAAGTATCGGTTGCGATTGCGGCGGCCTTACCGCAAATAAATGCGCTGATTGAGCAAATTGTTGCTAAACTTTCTGCCGGTGGCAGGATGTTTTATATTGGGGCAGGGAGTGGAGGCAGGTTGTCTGTTCTGGATGTGATTGAGCTTCCTACTACTTACGGGATAGAAAAAGGAAGGGTAAATGTGATCCTTGCCGGAGGAGTAGAACGACTGGCGGATGCCCTTGAGGAAAGAGAAGATGATGTAAATGAGGCATGGGCAAAATTAAAAGAAGCAAATATATCTCCTAAGGATATCGTAATAGGTATCTCGGCTAGTGGCAGTACACCTTTCGTTCTGGAAGGCTTAAAGAAGTGCAGAGAAAGTAAGATTACAACCGGATGTATTGTTAGCAATCCAAACTCCGGAATTGCAGCTCAAGCAGATTTTCCGGTAGAAGTTATTACCGGGCCAGAGTTTATTACCGGTAGTACCCGGATGAAATGTGGTACTGCACAAAAAATGATCTTTGATATGATTTCAACTACTACCATGATTCGTCTGGGACGGGTGCAAGGTAATAGTATGGTGAACGTAAAGCTGATTAACGATAAGATATTGGACAGGGCTGTGCTGATGTTGATGGATAAGACCGGGCTTACCGACTATAATGAGGCTAAACAAACCCTGTTAAAGTACGGCACAGTAAAAGAGGCTATGGAAAATTTATCCAGTAAATCTGTTTAATATTAAATTTTCGCATGTGAGGTATTTCTTTTTCATCATGTTGTTTTTTCCGATGTCGGTCTGGTCACAAAATCAGACCGGCTTTTTGAAAGTAATTCCTGCGCCTGCAGAAGTGAAGCCTGGAAGCGGCAATTTTGAGTTTGGTAAAAAAGCACAGTTGCGATACGCAGAAGAATCGGGCAAAAAGACTGCTATTCTATTGCGTGACTATCTTAAGAAAAACTATGGAATGGAAGTTTCCGTGAAACAAGGTTTTTCTAAACAAAAGGGAGCTATCTCTTTTCTTAAAGTAGAGGGAGGTATTCCGGAAGCCTATACTTTTGTGTCCAGTGCGGAGGGGATTCAAATACAAGGAGATGATGCCGGTCTTTTTTACGGACTTCAGACTTTGTTGCAAATGATAGAAGAGAAGAAAGGCGAAATAGAAGTTCCTGGAGTGATAATAAAGGATCAGCCAAGATATGCTTATAGGGGTATAATGCAGGATGTGGGATATCATATTTACCCGGTGTCTTTCATTAAAAGTCAGATTGATATGCTGGCTAAATATAAAATGAATGTCTATCACTGGCACCTCACCGAAGATCATGGCTGGCGTATAGAAATTAAAAAATATCCGAAACTAACTTCCGTAGGAGCATTTAGAGAAAGTACCCAAATCAGTCATTATACAGATTCTTTAAATGGACAGGACAATTTGCATTATGGTGGTTTTTATACCCAGGATGAAATCAGGGAAATTGTAGCTTATGCTGCAGAAAGGCAGGTAACTGTCATCCCTGAAATCGAATTGCCAGGCCATTCTATGGCTGCCCTGGCGGCCTATCCGGGGTTAGCTTGTGGAGACAATCCGGGACCTTTTAAGGTAGCCCAAAGTTGGGGAATATTCGAAGATGTGTACTGTGCAGGGAAAGAGCAAACTTTCGAAATGTTAGAAGATGTGCTTACTGAAGTGATGGATTTATTCCCTTCAAAGTATATCCATATAGGTGGAGATGAATGTCCGAAAAAGCGATGGGAAAAATGTCATTACTGCCAGAAGCGGATTAAAGAAGAGAAGTTGGCTAACGAATTTGAGCTGCAGAGTTATTTTGTAAAACGTATTGAACGCTTTGTCAATAGTAAAGGCAGAAAAATAATTGGATGGGATGAGATCAGGGAAGGTGGTACAGCACCTAATGCCACCGTGATGGCCTGGCGTAGTATAGAAGAAGGAATTAAAGCAGCACAGGAAAATCATGATGTGGTGATGGCGCCAATGTCTCATGTTTATTTGGATTTTCTTCAGGGACCGAGGCCATTAGAGCCCCTGGCTATAGGTTGGGGTTATAATCCTGCGGAAAGGATATACGACTATGATCCCACACCTTTAAAACTTACAGAAGCCCAGAAAAAACACATTATTGGAGTGGAAGCACCAATCTGGACAGAGCATATGGATACACACAGAAAGGTAGAATACATGTTATACCCACGGTTAATGGCTCTGGCAGAAATAGCTTGGACACCGTTACATCGAAAGGATGCCAGTGATTTTTTTGAAAATAGATTGCTACGCCATTTGGCTGCGCTTGATCGTACCGAGATCCTTTATCGAGTACCCGGACCGATAGGAGTTTCCGATACTACTTTACGTGGAAGAAGTTTTAAGTTAATTTTGAAGCCATCAGTGGAAGGTGGAAAAATTTATTATAATTTCGATGGACAGGATGCCAGGGAAACCGATTACCTGTACGAAAAACCAATCGATATCATTTTGTATCAAGGCGAAAAGCGCCAGATGAAATCGGTAGTTATTGCACCTTCGGGTAAAAGAAGTGTGAGCACCAGCACCTTATTTATTTATCAATAATTTATTTCATGAAGAAAGTACGCATTTTAACCCCTGTAGCCATTATTTGTTTGTTATTGGGAATTTCTTTGTCTGTACAATCACAAACAATCTACCAGGCGGGAGTGGCAACAGTGAGCTTAGAACCAAAAGTTTCGCCCTTTTCTATTGCACTGGCAGGGTATGGGGTGCCAAGGGGTGGGCGCTTTAGCATTCAATGGCAGGAAGCAGTGCTGGCCCAATCGCATTTTAAAGCTAAAAAATTGAGTTCTAAATGGGAAACTGTAGCCGACCAAAATCGATTCCCCGAAGGTACTCTTAGCGTCGTTTCCTACAAAAACCGATTAATAGCTTTAACAAATAAAGATGAGTTGTACAGGTTAGATGCATCTGATAAAAATGCAGAATGGATACGCTTTGCGACCTACAATAATTTGTCTTATAAGGTGAATTTAAAATCTATTGCGGTGTTTAAGGAGAAACTTTATGGTTTAAGCAAAGACAATAAAGTTTACAGCGCCAGTCATCAAACAGAGGGAGACCTCACTGTAAAGGCCGTAGCAATTAGTGATGATCATGAGTCTGTTGTAATTGTAGGTACTGATCTTTGTGGTTTCAATGGTAATTTCATTACTTCTATAAAGCAGGAAGTTTTTAAAAAGTATGGTGTTCGGCCAGAAGCTATTCTTATTAATGCTTCTCATACGCATTTTGCACCTTCTACACAAGACTGGACCACATGGGGAAACCATCAATTGCCAGATACTCTTTATTTAAATGGAGTAGTGAGGCCGGCAATCTTAAAAGCTATAGCGCAGGCACTAAAAAATAGGAAACCATCTTTGCTTTCTTTTGGTAGAGGCAAGACGGCTATTGGACATAACCGTACTTTATCCGGGACGGATGTGCCTTATGATAATGCTGTGGATGTATTGCAAATAGAAAGCATGCGTGATCATACCAAATCGTTGGTTTTCCTAACAGGTTGCCATCCCGTATCCAGCAATTCTGGGACAGAAGGGTTTACTCTGAGTGCAAATTATCCGGGAGAAGCCCGAAAGGTTCTGGAAAAAGAGACCGGCATCAAATCAGCCTTATTTATTCAGGGTTGTGGAGGAGATATTAATCCAGTTAGTTCAGATCATAATAAAACCGGGAGGGATTTAGCAATGGATGTCAAATTAATTCTGAAGGGATCCATGCAACAGCTTAACGGAAGGATAAATTTTCACCTGGATTCAGTTAATTTTCCTGTAAAAAAATGGAGCAGGGAACATATAATGGCCTTTAAAAAAGAAAATGAAAAAGCTGTGAATGATGTGTATGCAGAGAAAAATGTACGCTGGGCCAAGCTGATGGAAAAACTTGATGATGAAAATAAAATGCCATCAACTATGCCGGTTTACCTGCAGACCCTGAATATTGGCAACTGGAAATTGATTGGTCTTTCAAGGGAAACTGTTACTGAATACGGCCTCGGGATTAAAAAACTATGGCCGGATCAACTGGTTAGTGTTGCTGGTTACTGTAACGATGTATCCAGTTATCTTCCAACTTCCAGGCATATAAAAGCTGGTGTATATGAAGGGCTGGATTCCTTTTTCTGGTATGGGCAACCTTCGGTTTTTCCATTAGATGTATATGAAACAATTATAAATAGAATCAAATCCAAAAATTACTAATATGTCAAATAAGGCAGGGTTAAATCCGCTCGTTATTATAGGAATACTTTTTTTTGTCTTCGGATTTGTTACCTGGTTGAGCTCAGTGCTTATACCATATCTTCAACTGGCCTGTGAATTAAATAATTTTCAATCCTATCTTGTGGCTTTTGCCTTCTACATTTCCTATTTTTTGATGGGTATACCCTCGGGATGGCTATTGAAAATCGCAGGGTTTAAAAATGGTCTTTCTATGGGCCTATTACTTGTTGCCATTGGTTCCCTCATGTTTATACCAGCGGCGATGGCCCGATTTTATCCTTTGTTCCTGATGGGCTTATTTGTTCAGGGTGCAGGACTCACTATTTTACAGACAGCATCCAATCCGTATGTAGCTATACTGGGGCCTAAAGAAAGCGCAGCGAAGCGTATTAGTTTTATGGGAATATGTAATGGTGTTGCGGGAGCTATGGCTCCAGTTATTCTGGGTGCTGTAATTCTTAGTGATGCTGATGCTTTGAAAAATAAACTCAGCCAGCTAAACCCTCTGCAAAAAACTGCGGAATTAGATGCGCTTGCTGACAAGGTGATTATTCCCTATCTGATCATCACTGCAGTGCTTGTGTTATTAGCTATTCTCATTAGATATTCAACTTTGCCTGAAATTAATGAAGAAGAGCTGGAAGCTGAACTTGAAACTGATGACCGTACGGCTAAAACCTCCATTTTGCAGTTTCCTCATCTCCTACTTGGGGTGTTTATCCTATTCTTATATACAGGCGTAGAGGTGATTGCCGGAAACAGTATTATCGGTTATGGATCTTTTCAAAATATTCCGTTGAGTACTTCGAAGTTTTTTACGTCATTCACCCTTATCAGTATGCTTGCAGGATATCTTATTGGTATTGTTTGTATACCCCGTTATTTTAGTCAGGAAATCGCACTAAAAGTCTCTTCTCTGTTGGGGGTTGCCTTTGCCCTTTGTGCTATTTTTACTTCGGGAGTTACATCGGTAGTGTTTATAGCCTTGCTTGGGCTGGCCAATTCGCTCATGTGGCCGTCAATATGGCCTCTTGCTATTGCAGGATTAGGGAAATTTACTAAAATGGGCTCATCTTTATTAGTAATGGCTATTTCCGGGGCGGCATTACTCCCTCTGCTATACGGATACCTTACGGATCATTTCAATCCACAGCAAGCCTATTGGATGGTTATTCCCTGTTACCTGGCCATCGGATATTATGCTGTTTTAGGCCACAAGTTGGGCAAGTCAGTGAGATAGTCTGAAGAACTATCTGTATAATAAACTTTACATTTTGCTGCACATTCGTTAAAGCAGGTCATCTTTTGAATAGGGAAATGGTAATTTTATTTAAAAAAGATGACGAAATTAAACTTATTGTGGGCCAGTTGCATAGTGCTGCTGACCTGCTGCAGCAAACAGGATATCGACAAAGGTCCTGAGCAGGCTGTTGAAAAATTTAAAGTAAGC
>JAZQRF010000286.1:0-4113 GCA_045629485.1 Pelobium sp.
TGATAAAATCCTGGGTCGTCCCTCTGTTAGAACGAAAATTATAGGTTTTCCGGTTGAATGTAGCGCTTTAGCTAGCTCTATCTGAGGATTAGAAAGACTAAGATCATGGATGTTACCTGGGGTTTCTGTATAGCTATCTTCTCCAATACAAAGAATAACTACGTCTGAAAGTTTCGCTTTCGCTACTGCACCTTCAATATCAATAACCTTCTGAAAGGATACAGCTTCACTATATGTGACCTGTGTTTTTCCAAAAGCGTTTTGTAATGCCTCCAAAATAGTATTTTGATCAGTATCTGTTTCATTGGTATTACTTCCCTGCCATGTTCTGGCCCATCCACCATTTAATGCCCGCATAGAATTAGCAGCCGGGCCAGTAACCAAAATACGCTGACTTTTAGAAAGTGGTAACGCGTTATTATTGTTCTTTAAAAGGGTAATACATTCCGAGGTTAAGGTGTAATTGAGTAGCTTGTGTTTAGGACTATTAAACAACGGATAGTCATTCGCATTCCCCATAGGGCTATCAAATAAACCAAGCTCATATTTTACTGTAAGGATGCGCCGAACAGCATCATCAATTCGATTTATACTTACTTTACCTTCATTCACCAGTTCCGTTAATGCTGAACAAAAAGTATAACCTGTAGGCACTATGCTCATATCAATTCCTGCATTCACGGCTATCATAACGGCTTCCTTATTATCTTTAGCTATACGGTGACGTTCAAATAAATACCGGATATCCCGCCAATCGCTCACCACAAATCCCTTAAAGTTTAACTCGCCTTTTAAAACATCGGTTAAGAGATACTTATTGGCATGTACTGGCAAACCATTTATCTCTGCGCTATTTACCATGATAGTTTTAGCATCAGCCTTAATGGCTGCAGTAAATGGAGGAAGGAAGTATTCTCTTAATTCTCTCTCCGGAATCCAGGCTGGTGTACGGTCATGTCCGCTTAAAGGAAAACTATAACCCATATAATGCTTTAAGCATGCTGCCACATGATACTTATCGATATTTGGTGATTCACCTTGAAAACCTTTCACCATGGCTACACTTAAACGGCCCGCTAATAATGGGTCTTCTCCGAATGTTTCCCATAGTCTTGGCCAAACCGGTTGACGGCCGAGATCTGCAACAGGACTAAATGTCCAGGGTATAAACGACGCTCTGGTTTCGTAAGCTGTTGCTTCTGCCGCTTGCTCCACAAGTGTAGGATTAAAACTGGCCGCCTGAGCTATTTGCTGTGGAAACATTATCGATCCCATTGTGTAGTTGTTGCCATGAATTGCATCTATACCATAAAGCACAGGTATTTTTAGCCTTTCCTGCATAGCCATATTCTGAATGGTATTGATCCGCTCTCTCCAGGCGTTTAAAGTTTGTGCATTTCCACCTACATTTAAAATTGAACCTACCTTATATTTTTTAATACACTCTTCCAAAGCCAGCGTATCCATAATATGAGGTTCTATTGTTACATTCCCATTTTTCTTTATTAATGTATCTATAGAAATTTGGGTCATCTGGCCTACCTTTTCTTCCAAAGTCATTTTTGCTAATAAGTCTTCGACTTTCTGAGAGATGGTCTGCTGAGCTGATACTTGTAGGCAAAAGCTTAATATTACCATAACAGCCATTGTCATTATTTTTATTCTCTTCATGTATTATGGTGTAAGTTTATAGAGTACTGCTCCGTGAGGAGGTATCTCAGTAATAATTTTATCTTGTTTTGGCCCAATCTCAATTCCTTTCCATAAGTCTCTAACCCGGTAGTGCCCATGAATGCCTGCCTGCTCCAACGGAAGGTTAACGGACATAATTTGATCATTGTGGTTAAACAAAGCCATATTCAAGGTTCCTGCTTTACCTTTTGAGACCCAGGCTACCAATCCGTTTTCGGATAACACCTGCTTTTGATTTGCACTAAACTGATTTACCTCTAGCACTTCTTTATTGGTAAGCAATTGAAGAGTAAAAGCATCATTTTGAGTAAGATCGTTGCTGATAATTAAAGGAGAGCGACTGATGCTCCACAAAGTCATAAGGGAATATTGCTCGTCTGGTGTGAAGCGGGTAAAGCGCTCACCTCCAGCATCGCCACTACGGGTTCCTATTTTACCCAAAGGAAGCATATCAAGATCAGGCCAGCGACCAGGAAATTCTACACTGTGAATTGCCCATTGTTTCGCAAAATCGAATTGCTTCTGCAATTGACCCCAGGTATCCCAAAAGTCGGACGATATACGAAACATGTCTGTATTCTGCATTACGTGATAGCGAGCAGATAATGGCGTTGAACCAGGTGAAGCACTAAAAACCATCACCCTGCCACTTCCTTCAATCGCCTTTCTTATCGCAGTAATTTCATCGGCATGGTATGGCATTGACAAATCATCAACCTTTACAAAATCAACGCCCCATTGTGCATACAGCTGAAAAAGAGAATTATAGTATTCCTGAGCTCCAGGCTTGCTCATGTCCATGCCATAAGTAGCATTAAACCAAAGACATGCATCTGCCGGATTGGCTATATCTTTTGCCCGACTTTGGCTGCCCAATATAGATAAGTCTTGTTCTACGGCCTGCCATGGTATGCCACGCTGTATATGCAATCCAAATTTCAGCCCTTTTGCATGTACATAGTCTGCCAAATATTTAAATGAGCCTCTGGCTGATGGAAACTTATTTTTGGCAGGGAGAAAACGTCCTACTGAATCTAACTCTGCATCGTGTTTAGCATAAGAAGCATGATGATATGGACTATTTTTATCTGCAGAAACACTTGGAGAGTACCAGGATGCATCAATAATCACATACTCATAACCAAAGGGCTTAAGCTTTTCTGCTACATAGTCTACCTGCTTTTTAAACTCCTCTTCTGTAATTTGTAAACCAAAATTATTCCACGAGTTCCAACCCATTGGGGGACGTGGTGCTGCAATAACTTTAGGATTGTTATTAATTCTTTGACTCTGCTCCCCATGAGGAGTTTGGGTGTTGGCAATGCGTGGCATTCCCCAGTTTGGCTGTGCAAAAACATTAGGAATAATCCCAAGCAATATCAATAATATGGGCCATAGTTTTCCCCTTATCGCAGCATTAGACGCTGCAGATACCATCTTCATCATAAAAAGCTTTTTTTATAGTGATCCGGAACCTCTTAGCACTGTAAAAACAGCGAGTGAAGGTCTTCAAATCATTTTGGTGATTTAATTGTTTTTCTGAGTATTATTGAAGAATTAACCTAAATTATGTTTCACAATCTCCATAGTTTCCTTTTGTCTTTTTTCTACAAACGCTTTTGCTTTCAGTGCTTTTGCTTTTGCTTTATCCGGGTTTTTCGCAATGCTTAGAACAGTAGAAACGATATTCTTAACTTGTTGAGGATCGTCCATATCAAAAAGCCAATCATTTAAGCCAATGTCTCGCCACATAAAACCTTTGGTAGACTGCTCGTAAAAGCGACATACCACAGCGGGTACACCTTGTCCTATGCAAATAATTGGTGAATGCATTTCCAAGCCAAAAAGTCCGGCAGATCTTTTATAGGTACTTAATGCTTCATCAGTTAACCAATACCGGTCTCGCCATACTACTCTGGATTTTACATCATCAGGCAGGTGATCTAATAACAATGTTTTCCCTAAGGCCACATGAGTTTCATCTTCAGGACAAATAAGTACTTTGAGTGAAGTTTGGCGAACTACCTCAATAATGGCTTCTCGGAGCGGGCCGTTATCGTGGTCTTTCATCTTATTATTATAATCAACATGATCTTGCCTGTATGGCCGGTTCTTTCCCTTAGCCAACCACTCTTCTGTAAAGCGATAGCGTGGGATACAACACATAAATTTACCCTCCTCTAAACCATGCTTATCCATAAATGCCAACGCTACTGCTTCATTAGTTAAATCTACTGCGAATGTACCGTCTGGCCCAAACTCCATTACCGGGCAAGTAATCCCTGCATCTTTAGCAAATTGCATGGATACGGAATCTCTAAAAAAAACGAAAGCGGCTTTGTTAAGCAATTCAACATCCAGCTCCCGTGGTTTAATCAGTTCACCCTTTCCAGCATATATTCCAGGGAATGTTATTCCATA
>JAZQRF010000287.1:0-6877 GCA_045629485.1 Pelobium sp.
AGTGAGTGATGAAGAGTTAGCCGTGAGGCGAAGCAACTGGGTACAGGCACCTCCTCTTGCAACACGTGGCTATGTAAACTTATATATCAAACATGTTCAGCAGGCAGATAAAGGTGCTGATTTGGACTTTTTAGTAGGCGGTTCAGGTTCTACAGTAACGAGAGACTCCCATTAAAGTAGAAACATGGATGTACTGATTCTTTTTGGCTGTATAGCCATACTTGTATTATTAATTGCTTGGGCGAAGGTTAATACTTTTCTCGCATTTTTAATCGTATCTGTAATTGCAGCTTTATTATTAGGTATGCCCGCCGCTAGTATTCCGCAAACTGTTAATAAAGGATTAGGAGATACCTTAGGATCTCTGGCAGTCATCATCGTTTTGGGAGCCATGCTCGGAAAACTCGTCGCTTCTAGTGGTGCCGCTCAAAAAATAGCTTCGGTATTAAGAAAGACATTCGGCTATAAATACGTAACCTGGGCCATGTCTTTAACAGGTTTTATAGTGGGCATTCCATTATTTTATAATGTTGGGTTTGTATTGCTTATTCCAATTATTTTTTCGGTAGCGTATAACTATAAGTTACCTCTGGTATATGTAGGATTGCCGATGCTTGCATCGCTGTCCGTAATGCATGGTTTTTTGCCACCTCATCCATCGCCAATGGCTTTAGTTACTCAATTTAATGCAGATTTGATTAAGACCTTTATTTATGGTTTAATCGTGGCTATACCTGCTATAATTATTGCAGGCCCGCTTTTCGCAAAAGTATTGGTAAATATGCAATCTAGCCAAATCGTTACCTCGCAGGCTGTTGAAATGCCAGATAATGAATTGCCGGGGATCACAAATAGTGTGATTTCCGCATTGTTACCTGTACTTATCGTTTTCGTTACCACGCTGATAACCCGGATATGTAGTGACAATATGGCTGTAGTAAATTTTGCCAAATTTATCGGTGATCCAACTATTGCCATGATATTAACCATTTGTATTGCAACATTTACTCTTGGGATGAGGTCAGGTAAAAAGCTGATTGACATTATGGTAATTTTTGTCGATGCGACAAAAGATATAGCGATGATCCTTTTAATCATCGGTAGCGCAGGTATTTTAAAACAAGTATTTGTAGAAACAGGGGTGAGCAACAGCCTTGCTGCACTTTTGCAGGGGTTGACCTTACCACCTTTATTATTGGCTTGGTTAATAACGGCTGTGTTAAGGCTTTGCCTGGGTTCGGCTACCGTAGCTGGCCTCACCGCAGCAGGTATCGTTTTTCCGCTTATTGGGCCTCATGGTGCCGATCCAAATTTAATGGTGCTCGCGGTTGGATCAGGGAGCCTATTTTTTTCTCACGTAAATGACTCCTCTTTTTGGCTATTCAAAGAGTATTTAGGATTATCTATAAAACAAACACTTTTGTCTTGGTCGCTGATGGAAACGCTAGTTTCAGTTATCGGACTTATTGGAATACTGATCATGAACCAGGTACTGTTTAAATAGATAATGATCATTACCTTTAGGCGTCCACATCACTGCTATTACTCACTGGGCCTTCGAGCGCAGCATTGCTTATAAATAATGTAGTAATGCATTAGCTATTAATGAGTAAAAAGCTCATATAAATTTGAGCCTAGTTGTGAGAAACATCAGTCAAGCCAGATAATTCCTTACGCCTTCTCCAAAAATAAACAGCAAGAATAAAAATGATTCTCCAACCAATTATATTAAAACTCAAAGGCTTGAGAAGGCGGCCGAATTACTGACGTTCTCTGATGAACGCATCACAGCTATCGCTTTTGATTGTGGTTTTAACGACTTAGCAAATTTCACAAAAAGTTTTCATGATAAATATTAAATATAAAGTAACACCTACAAATTATCGCTTGAAGTTGAAATAAATTAGGCATTGATATATGATCAATTCGTAATCAATGAGGAGATAATTAATTTGCCTTAATTTTTAATCTGAATGAGATTTATGATCGTCTGGCTTTTATCTTAGTAAAAAGCCGTGGGAAATCTTGCGGGCATTAACGTCATCAAGCGCACTGGAGAAGAAGCACAGAGCAAATAGAGCCAAACAAAATTTGCTCGCTTAATGCAAGATTAGATATTTAATACAGCCTAAAGCTATCTACTAATTAAGGGCGTTATTCGCTAGTTACTCGCCCGGAAGTTCCGATTACTCAATGTGGTTTGTATCTCTCTAATATTTTGGAGAATTTTAGATATTATTAATTCAAACAACCATAAATATGAAAAAGTCAATTTTGATTATTGTATTATTATTCACAATATTACAAGCCATTGCTCAAAAAGGGGAAACCAAAGAACCTATAAAAAACAATGCTAATCATCCGTCATTTGGTAATTATCTAAGCCATGACGCAGTTGTATTGGCCAATAAAATGATTAAAAAAATCAGTAACTGTGAAACAATAAGTCATTTGTCAGAACAAAAATGGGGGAATATCGGAGACATTACAGACTATACGCTTGATAAAGGCCAATGCATATTTAAGCTACAACCTACTGATACAATTACGGGAAGCTATTATTGTTTTAGACCAATTGGATACTCTTTACAATATAATGGTACAACACAATCAACTATAAACTGGAATGATAGCACAACTGTAATAACCGATTTAAAAAAATATCCGGATGAGAGGAGACATGTGACTACTAAAATGTTGTATACAAATTCTGTGATGGAGATTTATAACTTATTAAAAAATGCGATTAGAGAAACTCCTTCAAAAATAAGTTTATTAGCGGATACATTAATCAATGACGTTCAATACAAACATATCTTACTGTCTGTACGTGACACCGTAATTAATCAGAAGAGAAACTATTTCCACAGAAAGATTGCTATTGATATAAACACATATTTGCCGGTTCACAGCATTACCATATCCCAGAGCATATATGGCATACAGCTAATTGAATGCAACTTATTTGATTATCGAATAAACGATCCGTTGATAACCGATGAAATGTTTAATGGCAAAGCTCCAGATTATATGAAAATTGCTGAGTTTGCACCATTGCGCAACCGGGAAGTAATTCCGTTAAAAGCAAATAATTTAGCCCCTGATTGGGAATTGCCAATTGTTAAGGGTGGCACAATGAGCATGGCCGAATTAAAGGGAAAAGTTGTTTTACTGGAATTTTCTGGTGTGCACTGCGGGTTTTGCCTGGTAGCTGTACCAATATTAAATGAAATTTACGCGAAATTCAACCCACTTGGGCTTAGCTTGGTTAGTGTATACTCAGATGAGGTGCTAGAGAAATTAAAAAAATATCAGGAACGATATAAAATTAAATACAACCTTATTTACAATGGAAAAGAACAGCAGAAAACGCAAAAAATATTAGATAAATACGGAGCAACAGGTATCCCGCATTTTGTTCTTATCAATAAGATGGGCATGATCAGCAAAGTTTGGGTTGGTTATGAGCCCAATATTGGAAATGAGATAAGCAGAGAAATTAGCAAGCTTATTTACTAATTTAGTCAGACCGAAACATGAAGAAGCTAATTTTACTTGCCGCATTATTATTTACAATATCACAAGCCATTGATCAAAAAAGCAAATCCGACCGCCATTTGGCAATAATATAAGTTTTAAGCACGATTTTTTAAGTGATAATAGTAATGATGACATCATTGTGCCCGACACAGCCATTTATGCTGTTTTTCGCTTCATCAAGTCTACAAACAAAAGGTATGTTGATTCTGTACGAAAAGCACAACATAAATCTCATTTTAATGCAAGCCGCATAAACAATGTTCTTTTGGGCGTAAAACTCGATCCGAAACTGAAATATTATCGCTATGACGGCTGGTCTTTTTTCTCCTCTTACTCATATCGAACCTTTACCATTACCAATAATTCAGACGTGGTGCTTGTGGCTATGGGAATCAACAAAAGCAATGTTAACGACTACCGATACCATGTATTATTAAACGACAGCATTGATGTTGTGCCCTGGAGCATCGGTTATACAAAGATGGCAATCAATTTATTCTGGCAGACACAGCTAACAATCATCATTTAGCTACCAGGTTTGACACGGTTACAGGCATACCAATTGACTTAAAATTCAGGCCAGGCGATGTTGATAATTTATACATGGAGCTTAAGGATCATACACCTGTCCCTTATAAAATATACCTTATTAAAAAATTATCAGGAAAAAATACCAAAACGACCTGTAAAAATGTGAACTTATCGGTCGCAAAAACATTGGTTAACGAGGTGTCGAATGGGATTTTTAATTCGGTTGCTGATATTGATAAGAATAGTTTTCTGGATATACTTTTAGAACCCAGCTTTGAACCACTTAATAACGAATTTGAAAAGGAGGAAAAACGAAGGATTCGGAAGCAATCAATAAGTCAGGGATTGGGCAGATAAATATAGCAACTTGGTACACTCAATTTTTTGTTGCACAAATTTATCCATTTCCGCCAAGGCCAAACCCTTGAAATGGATCGGGTTCAGGAGCGGTGGTTTACCAAAAAGATTAGAGTGGGTTGCTCGTTAATGGGTAAAGCTAAATTCACATAGCCTACCAACTTGAGGTGTGTACTCTTCTTTCTGACTGTGCAATTGTTGTGCAATTCAAATAAACGAATTTTAAGGCGCCAATTTGGCACCTTAAAATTAAACATACTTATTTTAAAGATTATCGGGTTTATATCCAATCCGTTTTCTAGGAGGGTTGGGACGTTCCTGTTTTTCAATGAGTTCATCAAGATAGCGAAATACGATTTCCATATTCTTATCCTGATTGTCAAGCTTGTTCTTGATTTTTTCTATATCTAGCCTAATATCTGTATTATCAGTTAGTATTTGGCGTATACGTGTAAATATGCGTATGATTTGGATGTTTACTCTTATTGCTCTTTTGCTGTTCAACACACTAGATAGCATAGCTACACCCTGTTCGGTAAAGACCATCATGCTATATTTTGAATGCGTCCCATGTTTTAAGGAGCCAAATTGGCTCCTTAAAATTTTTTGCTCCTCAGTTCCAAGTTCAAACATAAAATCTTCGGGAAAGCGATCTATGTTTCGTTTAACCTGTCTTTTAAGCTGCTTGGTTTCCACTTCATAAAGTGCCGCTAAATCTGCATCCAACATCACTTTATGCCCTCTTATATAATAAATCTTGTTCATTATAATTTCATCAGGGACAAATAACCCATTAGTTTCTCCACTCATAACCTTTAATTTTTTGTAAATAATAAGCTCAATATTCTTGTGGATGACTGGCTTAAATTTATGTTCAATATTATATATTTGCTAATTTCTTTTTCAACAGTGCCATATCTGCACCAACCTTTATATCGAGTATCTTGGCCTAGTGTTGCGTTGTTCGGATATTGGTATGTCCGAGCATCTGTGATACGCTTCCTCGTTACTGATATGGCTTTTCTGAAGTTTTTGCACGTCGGCATAGGCAAGACCCGTAAAACAGCAGAAAAGAAATACATCCCTTATTATATCCAGCCTTTCAGAAACGAAGTTTTTATCAGCAATGATCTGTATTTCCTATTGGTTGAGAAAATAACGGTCTACCTTTTTGGTACTGCCCTTATAAAAGGCAAAGGGATTTGTTTGTATATGACCATTTTCAAAAGTGATATTGATGATCTTCCCGAGGTTCTTGATCATTTTTACCGTGTAATTGTTTGCACAGCATTTCTAAGACCTTAGATAGTAATCAAACTCATTCAGGAAGGCGATATCAACGTTCCGCATGTCAAGGTCTCTAACATCATATTTTAGTGGCAAAAAAACCTCCAAGTGCTTTTTAAGTACCTTGTACCTGTTGAGTGTTCCATGTACAAATTCCTTTCCCACAAGGGCTTCAATTTTTTTGATTATGCTCGATAATTGCCTGTAACAGCGTTAGTGATTTTTCTTCCCTGCCCATAAACCTGTTCTTTATGGACTCTGCGGTAATTACATACCCAGATTTGAAAAGTTCGCTGTGTGCATCATAGACCATATTTTGCAGTTAGTCTAAAAATGAATTCAGTGATCTGGCATCCTCTTATGTGCCGATAAATCTTCCAGATTTGCAAATCCAGTGGTCTGGTTCGCATGACCTGCCAGATGCACATTCTGCTCTCTTTCCATTGACGGTAAGGCGGATGTAGATAGGGGCAACGCCCTTGGTGTAGTTCTTTTGCTTCTTCATATAGAAGAGCAGGCTAAAATTAGTTTTCATAATGTGAACATTAAGAGTGAACAACCCGAGCCCGATTTTCGGGCAAGAGCTACATCGCCATAAAAAACAATTAATTAACGATGTTAAATTAGCTTTGCAGAATGACCTACACAAGACGTACAGTTATTAACTAGTTGTAATACAATAGTTCTAACCTATTCGGTGAGTCGTAAACTTTTCTAAAACTACTCACCTAGTCACTCACTTTTTTATGAGAATTCGCGCGATTTTTCACATTTCCTCTAAAAAAACAAAACCCCTGCTAACATATCGTTAACAGGGGTTTATACCTTTTGATTTTGGATCTCTGTGATCCCGCTGGGATTCGAACCCAGGACCACTACATTAAAAGTGTAATGCTCTACCAGCTGAGCTACGGAATCAAAGTCCTTTTCAGAACTTTACTCTAACCGTTTCCGTTTAAAGTGATGCAAATATAGAGTTCTTCCCCTCAGCTTGCAACATATTTTTCCATATATTGCCTATACAACTGATTTAAAGGCACATTATTTACAATCACCACCCAAAAAGAGCCAATTAATCTATGATATCGTCAGCTTCATTCTTCTTTCTGGCAATATTATAAAGCACAAAACCCATAAATAAGAAGATCAGTGCACCTAAAAT
>JAZQRF010000288.1:0-7693 GCA_045629485.1 Pelobium sp.
GCTTTGGAAAAAAATGGAATTATTCAAAGCATGTCCAGAAAAGGAAACTGCTTAGATAATGCCTTGGCAGAAAGCTTTTTTGGTATCCTGAAGACAGAATTGCTGTACAGACAAAACTTTAAAACTGCAGAAGAATTTATCGCTTCGTTAAAAGAATACATTCATTACTACAACAATAAAAGAATCAAAAACAGGTTAAATGGAAAGAGCCCGGTGGAATACCGAGCTCTCGCACAAAAAACTTAATTTTCTAATCTGTCCAACTTTTTGGGGTCACACCATTTAACCCGGCAGCCTTTTTTATAGTTTGAAAACGAATAATTATTGATTTACGAACTTTTTACTGTTTAATTTACGCTCATTTTCTGTTAAGTAAATTTTACGTAAACGAATGCTAGCCGGAGTAACTTCAATATACTCATCAGCCTGTATATATTCCATACATTCTTCTAAAGAGAATTTAATAGCAGGTGCAATACGAGTATTGTCATCTGTACCAGAAGCTCTCATGTTGGTTAATTGCTTTCCTTTAACAATGTTAATCATTAAATCATTCTCACGAATGTGCTCACCAATGATTTGTCCTTCGTATACTTCAACACCCGGATCAACAAAGAAACGACCTCTGTCTTGCAATTTATCGATAGAATAAGCAGTTGTTTGGCCCTTATCCATAGATATTAATACACCAGCAGAACGTCCTGGAATTGTACCTTTCCAAGGCTCGTATCCTTTAAAACGGTGTGCCATAATTGCCTCACCAGCTGTTGCTGTTAAAACATTATTACGTAAACCGATGATACCACGAGCAGGAATATCAAATTCTAAGTGTTGTAAATCTCCTTTTGGTTCCATAATCAATAACTCGCCTTTACGTTGAGTTACTAACTCGATAACTTTACCAGCAACATCACCCGGAACATCTACAGTTAAAACCTCAATAGGCTCACATTTAACACCGTCAATTTCTTTAACGATAACTTGTGGCTGACCTACTTGTAACTCATAACCTTCACGACGCATGGTTTCAATTAATACAGACAAGTGCAAAATACCTCTACCGTATACTAGGTAAGCATCAGGTAAACCAGTTTCAACAACTTTTAAAGCTAAATTTTTCTCTAACTCTTTGTATAAACGCTCTCTTAATTTCTGAGAAGTAACAAATTTTCCTTCTTTACCAAAGAATGGAGAGTTGTTAATAGTGAATAACATGTTCATCGTCGGTTCATCAATACTGATTACCGCTAATTGCTCTGGATTTTCGAAATCAGCAATAGTATCACCAATATCAAAACCTTCTATACCTACAACCGCACAAATATCTCCAGATTTTACTTCAGTTACTTTAACTTTTCCTAATCCTTCGAAAGTGTATAGTTCTTTTACTCTTGATTTTACAACTTTACCATCACGTTTCATTAAAGAAACTGGTTGGTTTTCTTTGATTGTGCCTCTTGCAACTCTACCAACTGCAATACGGCCTACGAAAGAAGAGTAATCTAAAGAGGTGATTTGCATTTGTAAAGTACCTTCATTTATAGGAGCAGGTTGTATATGCTCAACAATAGCGTCTAATAAAGGGAAGAAGTTATCTGTTGGAGTTTTCCAATCAGTACTCATCCATCCGTTTTTGGATGAACCGTAAATAACAGGGAAGTTTAATTGCTCTTCTGTAGCTCCTAAATTGAAGAATAAATCGAAGATTTGCTCGTAAACTTCATCCGGACGACAGTTTTCTTTATCTACTTTATTTACAACAACAATAGGCTTAAGACCTAATGCTAAAGCTTTTTGAGTTACGAAACGTGTTTGAGGCATTGCACCTTCAAAAGCGTCACATAAAATTAAAACTCCGTCGGCCATTTTAAGAACACGTTCTACTTCACCACCAAAATCGGCGTGACCAGGTGTGTCTATAATGTTGATCTTTACGTCTTTGTATTTTACCGAAACGTTTTTAGAAACGATGGTAATTCCTCTTTCTCTTTCTAAGTCGTTATTGTCTAAGATAAGATCTCCAGCGTCCTGGTTATCCCTGAAAATTTCACAAGAGTGTAAGATCTTGTCAACCGTTGTAGTCTTGCCGTGGTCAACGTGTGCGATGATCGCTATATTTCTGATATTTTGCATGCAAAAGATTGCTTAAAAAAATTTTTGCAAAGGTAGTATTAATTATTGGTAATTAGTACACAGGCATTTGTGAAAATTTTATGACAAGTAAAAAAAAACAAAAACATATTTTTGTTGGTATGGATATCCAAACAATAATTGTTTTGCTAATTTTTTGTTTTGCAGTTTTTTACGTCTCAAGACTTGTTTATAAAAGTTTGAATACGAAGAAATCCTGCGGAGGATCTTGTAAGTGCGGCGTAGATTTTTCTGATATTGATATTACAAAAAAGAATCAGTCTTAAGATTTTGCAATCCTGCATGAATTTACTAAGCACCAAAATATTTTGTTTAGTATTAATTTAGTTTTTCTATCAAACAAACAGCATAAGCAACCACTCCCTCTTCGCGTCCAATAAAGCCCATGGTTTCGTTTGTGGTAGCTTTTATAGAGACATCTTCTACATCGCATCCTATTGCGGCAGCAATATTTTTTTTCATTTCTGGCACATGAGGATTGATTTTTGGAGCCTCAAGACAAAGCATTGCATCAATGTTGCCAACCTTGAATCCTTTTTCTCCAATTAATCTTACACATTCTTTTAATAAGATAAGGCTGTCAATACCTCTCCATCTTTCATCAGTATTTTTAAAATGATGACCAATATCTTGCAAATTAGCAGCACCCAATAAAGCATCGCTAATCGCATGAGCTAAAACATCTGCATCCGAATGGCCAAAGGCACCTTTATGATGTTCTAAATTTACACCACCAAGAATAAAAGGATGATTATCTTTTAATTGGTGAACATCAAAACCAAAACCCACTTTAATTTTCATTATCTATTTTTAAACACTCAACAATTAAGATGCTATTGATTGTAAATACTGATTACATTTAGCATTTTGTTTCTCTTTGAACCAATGGTAAAGGTAGGTATAATCGCTACAATTGCACCTGCAATTAAAAGAGGAGATATTTTAATACTCGTATCCATGTAAGGTGGTGGCCCGGATTGCTCGTTTCTACTAATGGTGTTTGCAATACCGGCGATGATTAAAGCAGCACCTGCACCATAGCTTACCGTACTAAAGGTTCTTAAATTTCGTATCTGGTGTAACAGGACATGGCACTCCTCATTATCTTTGGTAGCATCGTAAAGGTTTTTATAATTCAGAGTTAAGAGATTGCTTTCCGATTCTTTTTGAATAAATTCTGCTTTATTTGACCTGAGGCTTCCTGCAAACCCATATCCCATACCTCCTGCGCCAAACCCTCCGACACCAAAACCGGGACTATAAGTTTGTGAGATTTTTGAATATAAGCTTAGTTTACCTTCGAATTCTCTTTGATAAAATTGTTCTGTCGAATTTTTTGCTGTTGTGGCATTAAGAAAGTAGCCGTTAAGATCTCTGTAAAATCTAACTGTATTGGATTTATGCTTCTCAGTGCCGTCAACCAGTAAATAGGAGCTGGCTAAAAAAGGGGATTTAATTTCCAGTGTTTTTGCCTTTATAAATGTCCCGTCTTTTAAACCCAGATAAAGACTGTCTTTAATTTGAGCTTTGGCGGAAAACACAAAAAAGAATAAGAGAGATATAAATGCTAAAGTTTTATACATGAACAATAACGAAAATTTCCAAATGATTTCAAGAAATCAAGGCTGGAGGGTCTATTTACATACCGGTACCCGATCCTGCTTCCCCAAAATTAAATATCAAAGAAAACCTTAAAGTATTAGCTAAAGGAGATTTCTGTTGATTTGCAACAATATAAGAAAAATCAATATTTACAATATTATACCTCAAGCCAGCGCCTAATGTTAAATATTGCCTGTTTCCTTTGTTAGGATTTTCATAAAAATAACCGGCTCTTAAGGCAAACTGTTTATTATACCAATATTCTATGCCTGGAGCAAAACTAATTTCCTGCATCTCCTCTGTAAACCCCCCATCAGCATCTGCAAACGAACCAAAGATACCAGCAGGGACAGATTTTGTGCTGTTCGGATCTGATGGAACCAATAACTTATTAATATCTAATGTTACCGTGAAATCATTATAGTCGTCTACATGAAAAGTAGTTGCACCGCCTAATCTAAAATTTGTTGGCAAAAAATATTTAGGAGAGGTATCGGAGTAACCTATTTTAGTTCCGATATTGGAAATGTTTAGACCTAATGCTAGAGTAGCTTCTTTGCCAAAAACAGGTTTTCTGTCGCTTTGGTAATAAGCAGAAATATCTGCTGCAAGTGCAGTAGCAGGTTGGTTTTGATCTATTGAACCTGAGGAAGTTCCCAAATTAGAATATATAAATCTTACTGCAGTTCCTAAAGAGAAGTTTTCGCCAAATGTTCTTGCCAAACTAACATCCACAGCTAATTCATTAGGGTTGTAAGTTCCTTGATCATATCCTGTTGGATCTCTAAGTTGAATATCTCCCAATGAAAAATATCTTAACGAGCCTCCTAAAACATTTCTGTCATCAAGCCGATAGTAACCGTTTAAATATGCTAAATTAATATCCGGCACAAGCTTTTGCATCCAGGGGCTATAAGAGAGTGCAAAGCCGTATGAATCTTTTAAAAAAGCAAGTTTTGCTGGGTTCCAGTAAGTTGCATTCACATCCGGACTGGTAGCAACTCCAGCTTCACCCATTGATCCTGCTCTTGCGTCCGGGGTGATTTGTAAGAAAGGGACTGCTGTACTGATGATATTCCCCGTTCTACCGTCTGGAGTAGTATCCGAAGGGTCTACTTGTGCGTATGAAGCCGTAAAGCCGCAAACTAAATAAAGCAAAACACTTAAGCGTATTTTAGATTCCATATATAAATTAAAGCTTTTAGATCTTAATATTACCAGTTTTGACTTGCATTTACAAAGTACGAACCTTAACTGATAAATAGGTGTCCTTTCTATTAATTTTATCTCCAGAATCGTCTCTCCATCCCAAAGCATTTCTAATTATGCAATAGTATGCGTTGGAAGATTGCGGGTTTATTGTTAATAATTTTCCTGCAATAGTATAAATATTAACTTGTTCCTGCAAATCCACTATAATGATTGCTCAAATCGATAACTTGTTTTATATTGTAAATTAGATAAAGAAACCTCTGTTTTTGCTTTGGAATCTTTGGCTAAAGCTGCTCAGGGAATAAATATTCTTGAAATATAGCGAACTATTTTTGACGGAAATATAGGCAGGTGTTTTTTGATTTACGAGCGGAAAGTTTCCGGATTTTATGCGAAGAAACCATAGGAAACGAGCATTGATAAGTTAACAGGGCGCTGTTCTGTTGATAGAATATTTACGATTTATAATTTGACCAGAAATAATGTTTACAAAAAAATGATAAATATAAAGGTAATGAATTGGAAAACAGAAACTTTAGAAGTTTAAAAATATTTTAATTTTATGTAACTTATTATATTTGGGTCCGTTTGAATAGTAAAATTGAAATACAGTCTTAAAACAGATTATAAAAATTTAATCCATCAGGATTAATATAATTTATTATTTTTAAGCTTTGAAAATTCGAATAATCGCAATGAAAAAAATCACGATACCTTTTCTTACCGTATGCATTTGCTTTAGTATGATATTTACAGCATGCAATAAGAAATCTTCTACACCTAAAGTCTCCGGAAAAACTGGTGCACTTTATAATGATAAAAGACCAGGTTCTTTACAGGTAATGGCTAAAACCAAACCTACCCCTGGCCCAGGCTTAGTACATATAGAAGGTGGAACTTTTGTCATGGGAGGGTCTAACGTAGATGATATCGGGTTTGACTATGCCGCACCTAAAAGAAGAGTAACAGTAGCTACTTTTTATATGGATGAAACGGAAGTTGCAAACGTTGATTGGTTAGAATATCTCAACTGGATAAATGAAATTGCCGGCGATCAAAGATGGTATTATGAAGCCTTGCCAGACACTTTGGTATGGAGAAGCCCTTTAGCATATAACGAACCTTATGTAAATAACTATTTAAGGCACCCAGCTTACCAGGATTATCCTGTGGTTGGTGTTACCTGGGAGCAAGCCATGGCTTACTGCGATTGGAGAACAAATGTTGTGAATGAAAATATTTTACGTTCTAAAGGGATAATGAACGACTGGAAAACTTACGCGGCATCGAAAGGTGGTACAACAGGTGGAAAAGGCGGTGCTGCAGCTGCTGGAGCAGCGGTTAATACAGAGCCTTTTGATCTGGATCTTTACCTTAACGGGCAGTATGATGATTTAGGAAAAAGACCGATTAAAGTTACGAACCCTGCTGCAGCTGCTGCTGCAACAGGCGGCGCAGCTGCGGGAGGTAAAAATGCAGCTGCAAAAGGTAGAAAAGCCAGAATTGAAGATGGTGTTTTTACCCCGGGAAGATATAGATTGCCTACAGAAGCAGAATGGGAATATGCTGCTTTATCTTTAGTAGGTACAGCAAATAATAATATTATCAATAATAATAAAGTATACCCATGGTACGGTTTAGGAGTAAGATCTCCTAAAAAAGATACCAGGGGATTAATTTATGCCAACTTTAAACGCGGGCAGGGAGATAATATGGGTATAGCCGGTCATTTAAATGATGCAGCAGACATTACGGCTCCAACAAAAGCGTATATGCCTAATGATTTCGGGTTATACAACATGGCAGGTAACGTAAGCGAGTGGGTGATGGATACTTACCGCCAGTTATCATTTGATAAAGTGGAAGATTTTAGCCCTTTTAGAGGGAATGAGTTTAAAAACAATGAGTATGATGCTAACGGGCAAATCCAAACGATAGGCAAAACCAATGTTCCTAAAAAAGTTGTAGCTACGTCGGGTAAAAAAGATCCCTATAGTGGTCCTATTGCTGAGCCTAGCCCGGTAACACCAGAAGCAAAGGATCCTAAAATGGCATCGGCTGTTCCAAGTTTTGATAATGACCAAAGAGGATTTTTAGATGCCGAAAACCTGGATTTATTTGGAAAAATTACCATGGTAAGTGATAGGTCTAAGGTTTATAAAGGCGGTTCCTGGAACGACAGGGCATATTGGCTAAACCCTGGAACAAGAAGATATTTAGATCAGGGTGAAGCTACTGCGGAAATTGGCTTTAGATGTGCCATGAGTAGTGTGGGCGATCCTCAGATTAATCCAAAAAGTACTTCTAAATTTAAGCAACCAAAATCCAGAGTCGGATTTAAGAAATAATTAACAAAAAAGGCTGTCATTTTTGGTGTGACCCCAAAAAGTTGGACAGATTAGAAAATTAAGTTTTTTGTGCGAGAGCTCGGTATTCCATCGGGCTCTTTCCATTTAACCTGTTTTTTATTCTTTTATTGTTATAATAATCAATGTATTCTTTCAATGAAGCGATAAAGTCTTCTGCAGTTTCAAAGCTTTGTTTGTATAATAGTTCTGATTTCATGATTCCAAAGAAACTTTCGGCGAAGGCATTATCTAAGCAGTTTCCTTTCCTGGACATGCTTTGAATGATTCCATGTATCCCTAAAGCCTTTCTATATCCATAGTGTTGATATTGCCACCCTTGGTCAGAATGAAAAATAAGTCCCTTTGTATTTTTCACTTTA
>JAZQRF010000289.1:0-3656 GCA_045629485.1 Pelobium sp.
AAGACCGTTTTCTACTTTTTTATCGGCCGTCAAAAGAATTACATTTTCTCCATCCACAATACCTAAAACTAAGCATTGGCTCTGTATGTTTGCAATTTGTTTTGGTGGAAAATTGACAACGGCAATAACTTGTTTGCCAATGATCTCTTCTGCCTGGTATTGTGTGGTAATTTGTGCAGAACTTTTAAGGGTTCCTAAGGGACCAAAATCTACAACTAATTTATAAGCAGGGTTGCGCGCTTCTTTAAATACCTCAGCCTGGAGGACTGTGCCTACGCGCATTTCGATTTTAGCAAAATCTGTCCAGTTTATTGTTTCTTTATTTTCCATATAGGTTTAATAGGGATTAATAGTTGAGAATAAAATTATTTTGAACAACAGCAATAAATGGACCTTGTTAAAATTATCAGTAAAAATAAAAGGCTGATCAAGATTTGATGCAGCCTCTTCTCTTTTCCAGAATATCAAATTTACAGAAGCTTATTATCGTCCATCCATGTAATTAATCTCTCGAACCAGACATCTTTAGTTGTTGTGTTATTTAGTCCAAAACCATGCCCCCCTGAAGGATAAATATGAGCCTCATTTTTTACACCATTTCGATTTAATGCTTTTATAAAATCTAAGGCATTATCAACAGGAACTGTTTTATCATCATTGGCATGTACAATAAAGGTGATTGGAGTTTCTTTACTAACCTGCTTTTCGTTTGAATAAAGATCAATTAAATCCTGACTAGCATCTTCACCAATTAAATTTTTCTTTGTGCCTTTATTAGTTTGCTCTCCAAAAGTAATCACAGGATAAATTAATACAGAAAAATCGGGCCTTACACTTATACCCGATTTATTTTCTATAACTATTCTATTAAAATGTGTAGATGCGGTTGAAGCTAAATGCCCTCCCGCAGAGAACCCTAAAATTCCTATTTTGTTAGGATCTATATTGTATTTAGCAGCATTTTCCCTTAAATGTTTAACTGATTGTTGCGCATCTTGCAAAGGGCCGATTTTTCTATCTGCCATAATTTCATCATTTGGCAAACGATATTTTAAAACGAACGCGTTTATACCAGCTGAAGCAAATTTTTCTGCAACATCATAACCCTCATGACTGATTGCTAAGCCGCTATAACCGCCACCAGGGCAAATGATTACAGCTGCTTTTGTTTTTTGACTACCAGTAGCTTGGTAATATGTTAAAGTAGGGGTAGTCACTTTTGAGGTAGATAGAGTTCCATTAGCTCTTTTTACATTATCCTCAGTATAAGTATTTGATTTCTTACTGCCTGGTACATCTTTATATAAATTGATGATCTCTGTATGTGACTGCGCCATTAGGCTATTATTGAATAAGAAAAGGGCAAAGATTAAAATTCTGATTTTCAGCATTGGTTTAAATTAAGTTGTTTAAGAAAGATAAAAAAATTATTCATTATTTTTATGTTATAGGTTTGTGGGTAAGTGGCTCCCGAATCCTATAGTTTAATAGTTCCTGTTAATCTTATGTCCTGCGAAGAACTACCTATTAAAATTTGGTATTCTCCCTTTGGAAATACAAATTGTTCCTTTTTATCATCCCAATATCTCAGCAGGCTTCTATCAAGAGATATATTTACTGTTTTGTTTTGATTTTTTTTAAGGTTTATTCGTTCGAATCCTTTTAATTCTTTTAGAGGCATGATGGTACCAATTTCAGGTAGTTTTACATAAACCTGGGCAACCTCATCGCCATCCATATTTCCTGTGTTGTTAATATTGAAACTAACTTTTAGTTGTTGTTCATTACTAGTTAATTTTAGATTACTATACTTAAAACTGGTATAGCTTAAACCATATCCAAAAGGATACAAAGGCTTCCCTTTGAAATATTGATAGGTACGTCCTTTAGTTATATCATAGTCATCAAATGCAGGTAATTCGTCTAAACTGTTATAATAAGTTAGCGGAAGCCTGCCGGCAGGGTTATAGTCTCCAAAAAGAACTTCTGCAACTGCTTTTCCACCGCTTTCTCCGGGATACCATGCATTAACAATTGCTGGAATTTGCTCATCCATCCAGTTAATAGCTAAGGAACTTCCTGCGATTAATACTACTGTTATATTCGGATTAACTTTATGAATTTCTTTTATAAATTCCATCTGATCTGCGGGGAGTTCAATATTATATCTATCCTGACCTTCGCGTTCAATAGTTTTATTAACCCCCAGTACAGCTATAACCCTTTCTGCTTCACATACTGCTTTCCCGGCTTCTCCATACATATCGATTCTCTCTTTTTTATCAATTGAAGGAACCTTCCAATATAACTTGGCAATGGAATTATCTCTATTGATAAAGTATTCTGCTTTTATATCATATTCTCGTCCGGCTTCAAGCTGAAGTGAAATAGAGTCTGTAGAAATACTTCTTTCTCTCCATTGATCTATTAGCTTTTTTCCGTCTATGTATAGGCGGCAACCATCATCGGTAGCAAAATATAATGTGTAATTACCGCTCACTGATGGTTTCAGTTTTCCCGTCCAACGTATAGATAAGGGGAATTTAGGAAGAAATGGATCCGGAGCTTGATTAGCAGGTTCGAAATTTATCCAATTTTCTGTGCGTACTTTTGATGGTCCTTCTAATTTGGTGTTTGCAAAATACTCAGTTTTTAGACCTCCGGGATATGAACCTTCGCTTATTAACTCTTTACCATCAACTGCTGATTTCCATGGAGCGTATATAATTTTCACTTTATCTCCAACTCTATCTCTAATCCCTTGCAATACAGATATAGGTGCATGGACGGGAGCTCCGCTATAATCACCAAATTCTGCAGAGGCAGCATTAACTCCAACAACTGCAATAGATTTTGTTTTATTTATATTTATTGGTAGCGCATGATCTTTATTTTTTAATAAAACGATGCTTTCACGGGCTGATTGTAGGGCTAACTCTTTATGCTTTATAGATCCAACAACAGATCCCGGTATTTTTGTGTAAGGATTTAGCGACGAATCATCAAATAAGCCAAGCTTCATTCTAGCTCTTAGCACCCTGTAAACTGCTGTATCTATATCTGCCTGACTAACCATGTGTTGTTTATAAGCATTTAGCAGAGGTTTAATATAGACATCGTCACCACATTCTAAATCTAAACCTGCTTTAATAGACAATGTTGCAGCAGCTTCCTTAGTTTTAACATATTTTTGAGCAGAAACCAGGAGACCAGGCCCACCACAATCTGATACAACATAACCGTTAAATCCCCAGTCTTGTCGTAATACTTTGCTAAGCAGCCATGGATTTGCTGTACATGGAACACCATTTAAGGCATTATATGCAGACATGATGGATGCAGCCTTGCCTTCTTTTATTGTCATTTCGAAGGCAGGGAAATAGTATTCTCTTAACTGCCTTTCAGATATTTGTGCATCACACACAAATCTATTATGTTCTTCATTGTTTGCAGCAAAGTGCTTGGGAGTAGCAACTGTTTTAAGATACTTGGGGTCGTTCCCTTGTAAGCCCTGCACAAATTTGGTTCCTAATACACCCGTTAGGTAAGGGTCTTCCCCGTATGTTTCTGGTGTTCTTCCCCAACGTGGGTCTCTGGCCATATTAATTGTTGGAGACCAAAATGTCAATAGGTCACTAAAGAGATCTGTTTGTTTT
>JAZQRF010000290.1:0-1510 GCA_045629485.1 Pelobium sp.
CAAAAACATGTTTGACTGGGAGTATCAAAGCACTTTACAATTAGTGAATCAAAAAGTAATTGATGCCTGCGTTTATCCAAAGTCAGGAGGTGGATGGCGCATGTGGTACAATAATGAAATGGACGGAAAGTCTATTTATTATGCAGATAGTGAAGATCTTTACCATTGGACAGAGAAAGGAAAAGCGATTGCAGCCCGGGGAGAAGGTCCAAAAGTGTTTAAATGGAAAGGAAAATATTGGATGGTAATTGATGCCTGGCGGGGAATCCTCATTTATTATTCTGATGACCTTTTAAAATGGACTTTGCAGAAAGACGTGATCTTAAAAGATCCCGGTAAGGGAACAGACGATGGTGTAATGGGTGGACATCCTGATGTAATTGTGAATGACGACAGAGCTTTTATTGTATATTTTACCCATCCGGGAAAAACACCCGAAAATAAAGGAAAAGATAGTTATGATCAAAGGAGAAGCAGCATGCAAATAGCAGAGCTCGAATATAAGGATGGGCAAATCACCTGTGACCGTGATCAACCTGTTTATATCAGGTTGAAACCTTAATCAGTTATGATAAAGAATTTATAGTTATGAAAAGGAATATCATTTTTGCTTTTAGTTTATGCATGCTCACACTGCTTGCATTTCAGGAAAAAGACAAACCAACACTTTATATTATTGGCGATTCTACCGTGAGGAACTCCAATAAAGAATTTTGGGGCTGGGGAAGCATTATCGAAGAGTACCTCAATACAGATAAAATTAATGTTGCCAATCATGCAATGGCAGGTAGAAGCACCCGCACTTTTATAAAAGAAAATCGTTGGCATAAAGTAGATTCTATGCTCAAACCCGGGGATTTTGTAATGATGCAGTTTGGCCATAACGAAGGCAGTAGGCCGGATACCACCAAAGCTGGTTATCGTGGCGTATTGAGAGGAGTTAAAGAGGATGTTAAGGAATTAACATGGCCCGATGGTACAAAAGAAACAGTACATAGCTATGGATTTTATCTTCGGAAATTTATCAGAGATACCAAAGCAAAAGGAGCAACACCAATAGTAGTTTCTATGATTCCGCGTAACCAGTGGGATGAGAATGGCAATATCAAAAGAGCCGATAATGATTTTGGACTTTGGGCCAAAACGGTTGCTGAGGAAGAAAATGTGCTTTTCATCGATTTAAATTCGATTACTGCAGATAAGTATCAAAAGATAGGGCCAAATGCAGTGAAAGAAGCCTATTTCCCAGGCGACCATACCCATACCAACAAAGCGGGTGCAACCTTAAATGCGCAATCGGTAATCGAAGGTTTGAAAGCTTCATCAGGACATCCATTAAAAAAATATATCAAAGAATAACCAATCATATATACCAATGTTCACATTAAACAAGTCCCTGTTTTTATCCTCAATAAGCATGATTTTGCTTATTTCCTGTGCGGCCTTAAGAAAGCAGGATAAACCAACTTTATTTTTAATAGGTGATTCTACTGTAAAAAACGGGAAGGAT
>JAZQRF010000291.1:0-9361 GCA_045629485.1 Pelobium sp.
CAGCTTCGGTAACCAAAAAGTCATAGGTAAACGCAAGATGCGGTGAAATATGATGGTAATAAATAGAGTTAATATCCGGTCCTTTATAAGGATAATTTTCCTTATAAGTCAGGTCTGTATATCCGGTAGCATAGTAGCCCGGATAGTTAGAGAAACGACCAATAATAGAATTCCTGGCATATATTTCAAATACATCGCGTTGCGTATCTGCCGATAAACGTAAAAGATGCGGTGCCCATGTTGACATAAAAATATGACGTACATTTTTCTTTGGGAGGAAAAATGTAATAGGTTGTTCCAAACCTAAACCAACGGGTGAAATTAAAGACTCTTTTACTTCTTTCTCCTGAACATCACCATTCTTACGAGGGAAACCTAAACGAAACTTTTCTCCGTCTTTCCACCATAAATTGGTATTTCCTTCATATTTATTCCCCTCATGTATCAATTGTTTTTTATTCTCTACCATGGGGTAAGAACGAATACCCGCCAAAGTAAAATAGGCAGAATATTCAGCGGCTTTTAAAAATTTCTTATCGTTATTAACTTCGTATAAATCGGTTAAATCCCACCAGTAAGGATAAAACGAAGTATTATAAAAAGGCTGTGCTGTTAATAAATCTGTTTTTTGTCCGTATACCTCATTATCAACAAATGTCTTTGCATTTGTCACAGCACTTGTTAACCACTTTTTATCTTTTGTAAGCCTGTAAGCTGCTAATTCCTGTGTCCATGCGGGAAGATTGACACTATAACCTGAAAGTTTTCTTGGTTGCTTTTCGGGCATTGCCACATCAATTAACCATGGATTTTTATAGCCCAGTAACTGATTTAAAGATTCAAAATACGCAGTATTAAACTGCACATTATTGTAAGGATTAAGTTCTAATGAAGCAACCGTACGATTGTAAGGTGCTCCAGCAGCTTTCGCCCATCTGAAAGCACTTCTTGACAAGGTATATTCTATAGTTGGTAGTGCTTTTTTAATATAAAGATCTTCATCTTTACCCATAATGGCTGCTGAAATAACCGCTAAAGGTGCCGATTGTGCTACGGTTGGCGCAATTTTAGGATCCGCTTCTATATCATAAAATCCTTTTAAGTCTGCATTCCATCCGGATGCATGATCATCTTTAATCAGTTCTATAATATTAAATGCTGCTTCTGTTAAGGATACAGAATCCTGAGAGCGATAATCTTTTACCTGATAAATATTAGCAGAGATGTATTCCAATGCCGTATTCCAATTATCGGCTACTGCTCCCAGGTTAAATGATCTTTTTAAGGTTTGTCCTCCTGAAATTTTTGAATCATCCAAACCCAAAACTGGTGCAAATGCTACCGGCTGTATCTTATTAGATTCATTTTTCAATGAAAACCCAATACGTGAAGTAATATCTTTCACCCAATCCAGCGGAAAATCTTTTAATGAACCCGTAACGAAAAAGCTTAAGGGCTTATTATTTTGAATTACCTCTACTATTGCCAAAGGCTGTGGCGTCATTGCTCCGGGTATCAGTAGGGGATCTTTAGGTAAACGTTTGTAGTTAAACATTGGCGGAAGCTGCACATTCTTCACACTGCTTTCTGGAGCATCCTGAAATGCTGATACTACAAAACTATAATATCCATCCTGTAATGCTTTGTATTCTAAATTAAGCTCGTAATGTGATGATTGGGCATTAAGTTTCCAAATCCCCTTTACCTCATCTCCTTTTTCAGTAACATAAGTTACCCATAGCTCCTCCGGTGAAATTTGTTTTACATTTTTTGGCTCGCATAACAAAAGATCGCCTGCCAGGTAGGGATTTTTAGCACCTTCCTGATCAAGAGTACGATAAGTTTTACCGTTAACGGTGAATTCGGTTAAACTGGACGAATTTTTCCATTGTACGAAATATGCTCCAAATTCTATCTTCGTTTTTTTAGCCTTTAACAAAAAAATCCTTTGTGATTCCAGTTTATCATTTACGCTAACCCATTTGTTATCCTGTAAAATATCACTGTTAGCTACGATTTTTTTCTTACCGGTTTGCTCATTAACTACCTGCTCAAAACTCAGTCTTACATTTTTATTCGCCAGCTTCCCTAACACGTTCTCTTTCTTAGTAAATGAAAATGGTGCGGTAACAGCTAAAGCCGTAGGATTTTCTTTCACCTTAACTGGCTTTAAAACATAACCGTTTAATGATGACGCTTTATTTGGATCTAAATTTTCATCGGTTGTAAAAAAAATCGCATCACATCTGGCAAAATTTTGTTTTGTATTTTTTAATCTTAAAACATTTTGACCTAATTCTAGCTGTGCAATTCCAACTTTTTCCCATTCATAGCCATTTTTCAAATGTGCTCCCGACTCTTTATCCATTGGTTGATCATTACAAAGCAGCAGATACCTTCTGGTTCCGGGGCTGTTGTCTGCATAATCTCTGGATCTTGTCCAAACAAAATAGCTTCCTTTAGTTTTAACATCTATAACGATAAGCGCATCCGAAGTTTCTTCTTTTGAAGATGATGCCAGCAAGGCTCCTTTTCCCGAAACATTTGTTCCTAACTCTTTACTTAAAGTCCATCCCGCGGGAAAATGAAATTCCTCTGCTTCTATCAGGTAACTTGTATTTTTTTGTGCATATATGCTTTGTGATACAAAACTGGCCACAACAAAAACATATATCGGCAGGAATTTTTTCAGTCTTTTCATCTTTAATAGTTTACTTCAATTACTTTTAAACCATAAGATTCTATCTCTGTATTCCAGCTATCAGACACACCTTTCAATTTTTCCTTTTTACCTTTTGAATTAATAAAAGCTACGCTTTTGATTCTGGCATCTGAAAGTCCGGATATTTTTTTAGCATCAAACTGAACTGCTGCTTTTAAAGGCTGGCCACTATTATTTAACAAAATAAAAAAGCACTTTCTTTCTTTTTCATTTATTGCCGATGCATGATCTAAATATGGATTTTCCGTTTTTAACACCCCTTCAGTCATCATTAATGAGGCCGCAGTTCCATATACTTTCCCCGGTGCAAAACCATAACTTTGATGAGGCCCTACTTTTGGTGTAATAAATCCGCGGGGAAATATAATTTGTCCCTGACTACGCAATTCTGTTTCTGCCATTAAATAGTCTGTTATCCACCCAATTTGCCACCATGCATGATGCGGAAAACTTCCCGGACCACCATTCATCGCTGTCCAGTAATAAGAGGCTACATTTGTTTTTTTATCAACAAAAGCGTCTCTTCCCAAAGCTGCCGCTCTGGCCATATCCAAATAAAGCGGATCTTTTGTCAAATGATACATTCTGACGAATAAACCTGCATGACTTGCCAAAAGAATTGGCCCCAGTGAATTGGTAGAACCAATATTTCCTCCATGCTCAAAACTTAAACCCACCTGACTAACTTCCCAGTCTTCACGATTTATTCCTTTAACCTTTTTCTGTTCTTTATTTGGTATTGGATGAGTATAAATTGAGGTTGTGTAAAAACGAGCTGTTTTTACCGCTGCCTGTAAATAAGTGTTATTTTTAGTTAGTTCATGAATATCTAAAAGTGCCTGAACGCTTTGTCCTGTAGCAAAATCGGGAACAAAACGGGCATCACCGCAAACACCCAGAAAATGCCCTTTGTCAACTGCATTTTTGATATACCAATCGGCACCTTTTTCTGCAGCAGTTAAGTATTTTTTATCCCCTAAAATTCGGTAAGCGATTACCAATCCGTAAAATGTTGGTCTTAAATCCTCCAGCTCAGTAAATAAAGTTTTTTCGGAAGCCCTATCATAAGCAACAACCCATTCGCCTTGCGATCCCTGCCACTTCAATAAACGTTCGGCCCCCTGCCTTAAACGTTCTTTCAATTCTTTATCTCCGGGTTCAAACAATAAAACATTGCCTATATCCATCATGGTATAGTAGGTTAAACCAATAGGTTCAACATAAGGGCCCCATTCTTCGGTAAACTTTTTACTTTTTGATAAATAATACTGCCCCACTGCTGCACCCTGGAAAAATCCAGATTCTTCCTGCTGCTGAAGTAATTTAAAATTACGGGCGTAAGGGAGGCGTGTTTCTTTTAATACGCTATCGTTTGTAATTTTCGCAAGCATCCACATAGCACCATAATCAGAATTTTTCATCGCATCTTTCTCAGACCCTAAAACACCTCCTAAATAGGCTTGTGCCCCTATGGTTGTTCCCTGATATTGCTCATTTTTCCACATCGATGTTTTATCATCCACTACATATTTATGCATTGCCGAAATACGGTCTGTTAAGGATTGGCTGGTCTTTTTTAAATCGAGGAAATCTTTAAAACGAAAAATATCTGTCACCGCATGTTTAAATACCGGGTACCAGTCTGAAACCTGTATGGTGTACCTAAATTCAAAACTTACAGTGTCTCCTGCTTTCAGGAAAGACCCTTTTTCACCTAAAACCGGATGATATAAAGTAGGCATCAATTGCGACTGGCGGTTCATTAATGATAAACCCAATTTCCATTCGGTATGCGTACTTTTATCTTTCGTCCATGGATTACGTCCTACACCCGGGTCAGGTATTACCGCCATGGTAACGCCATTTTTCAAAGTTATTAATGGTGATAATGTACTCGCTGCTCTTTCTCTTACAACCACTGGTTTGTCTGGTATTCCCTGTCCGTATGCGTAAGCTTTTACAAAGTTTTTTTCAACTTTGTCTCCCTGAAAATATCCGGGAAGTAAACCCCATGAGAGTTGTTCCTCAGAAATTTTAGCCAGCGAAGGACTTGCCATGGAAAAATAACCATCTTTTTTTGCTGTCAGTGTTAACTTTACCAACACATCTGTTGGATATTGAGGGTCTATTTTCCAGGTTGATTTTATAGTTGCAAATCCACTCTCTTCTGTAAAAGAAAGGTTTTTATTTTCATCATAATATGCTTTTTTCGGATAAAAGTGATGCGATTCGCCTGCCGTATTTAACTGCACCGGACTGATAACACCTTTCCAATGTCCTGCAGCATAACGATATACTGGCTCAGGAAAATCTATTTTTTTGCCATCAATATAAAGTACAGAATCAGTAATGGGCGGTTTCTTTTCGGCAAACAATACTGTATAGCCTCCATCAGCAGCTGCGACATCAACCCAGCGATTTTTATTCTTAACCTGTAAAACTGAAAGTTTCCATCCTTCTGATTGCTCTTCCCAACGCAAATTAAGCGCTGTCCCGTTAACTGCTATTGTTTTATCTGCCTGCCAGCCCAGTGTCACTAAAATAAAAAAAACAGACAATAGGCTAAGGTAAAAAGTGTACTTTCTTAATATCATATCTTATGTTGTAACAAGCTGCTTGTAATTCAAACAGACTTTTAAATTTATTATTAGCTATTTAAGGTGTTATTGTAATTGTAAACTCCTGAAGTGTTTCTTTAAAAGATTCTCCTTTTCGGTTCGAGGCAAGAAAACTCACTTTATAAACACCTTCCTTTTGATATTTATATATAAAATCTGTCCGGGGAGCACTGATATTTTTAATAGCAAGTCCTACGTCAGATTTAATAAAGTTTGGATCCAGTTGTTTTGACACCACCCAATCTTCATTATCTTCAGAACCAGCGGCACCTCCGTACATTAATAATTGTGCTGCAGTGATAGTCCAAACGGCAGCCGGATTTTTAAAGTTAATACCTACCCATCCACCATCTGCCATTACAGCTAAAGGAGTAACCGAGTTTTCACGAACAGAAGAGGCGTTAAATGATCTAATAACCCATCTGTTTTGCTGTGCTGCAGTTTTTACATCTGTGTAGACAAATGCAATAGTTACCGGCTTTCCACGATCAGAGTATTCCGATAAATCGATAATCCCCGAAGGAGTATTATCTGTTCCGGTTGAAAAAATTGCCTCAGAGCTAATATCGTCCCATTTTGCTGCGACAACTGCATTAAAATCCACTTCGCCAATAATATCTGTTGTTACTTTTAATGCCAGATTTTTTCTGACTCCTCTGTCTACCCAAGAAGTAAATTGAATCTGCAATTTTCCAGGAACGGATGTACGGTTTCTAAATTCATACTTTTGTCCTTCTTCTCCTGAATAAAATGTGATATTATCAGGGTTCCCTTCAAAATCAAATTTAATTTCATCTCCTACTTTATAGGTTAACGATGAAGTAGAAACATTAAATGACGGACGTTTAGCTTCATCTTTTGAACAGGAAGAAAAGAATATAAGCAATGACCCAATGACAAAATTTAAGTATTTCATCTTTTTAATATTTAATTTTAAAATTATTACCACCCTGGATTTTGATCATTAATATTAATATTTGGATTGAGCACTATTTCTGAATTGGGAATAGGTAAAAGCAAATTCCTTGTACTTGTATTTCTTCCTGCAGAAGCAGCATATCGCCATGTTGAAGGTGCTGTTGCTGTAATTTCCGTAGCCAGTGTATTCATTTTAGTAACATACAAACCCCAACGTTTTAAATCATGTTGTCTCATTCCCTCAAATGCAAACTCACGGGCTCTTTCATCCTGAATAGCTTCAAGAAACTTACCCTCTAATAAACCTTCAGTAATATCCAAAGTAGGAGCATCAATCTCTATAGGCTTATTATGTGCTCTTCTTCTAACCCAATTCAAATATTTCTCTGCATCTGTAGTTGGTCCTTCATTAGCTCCATTAACTGCTTCTGCATACATTAACAACACATCTGAATAACGCAATACCGGAAAATTAACACCATTAAAACTTTTAGTTTTTGGCGCCAGACTTTCATATTGCCGACGCCACTTTCCTATATTCCGGTCATAAATTTGGTCGGATGTCCAATCAACAGTAGTCGTTACATTATTTGTGGTCACATATTTAAACGGTGCTATACACCAGTCGCGACGTACATCAGTTTCATCATATAAATTATACAATCTAGCGGTAACATTCATACTGCCTGTAGAAAACCCCGGGTTAACCATATCGGTACTTGTAATTCCGTTACTTATACCTAAAGTACCGCCCTGTATGAAATTACCTGTGTTGTTTCCATAAAAACCTATCTCCCAAATACATTCTCGGGTATCATTAATATCTCTGGCCGCATTGATAAAAATTTGTTCATAGTCTGGGTTTAGGGAATGTCTTTCTGATTTAATCACCAAGTCTGCCCAGTCTCTAGCTTCTCCGTATTTAGAAATATCACCCAAAGGCTTTCCTGCCATAGTTAAACACACTTTTGCCAATATTCCGGCAACGGCAGATTTTGTCACCCTTTCATTATACTCCAATCCTGGCATTGTTTCATCTTTATTCAGATCCTGAACCAAAGGATAAGCTGCTTTCATATCCTTTAAAATTTGTTCGTACACTTGTTCAACCGAAGATCTTGGCAATGCTTTTTCTGCAGGATTTTTAGTAGACACCAATTTCAATGGTACAGCTCCAAAATGATCAACCAATAGATAATAATAATAACCTCTTAAAAACAAGGCTTCGCCATGAATGCTCGCCCTCCTTGTTTCATCCATTACTGGTTTATTAATATTTTCTATCAGGGTATTTGCTCTGTCTATACCCTGATAGCAGGCTTCCCAAAATCTTCCTATATCTACATGTGCTGCATCAAAATCCAAAACATAAATTGAATTTGTTGACACATTTCTATAGAAAAACTCGTCACTGATAGATAAGTAGGTAAAAAGACCTCTGCGATAAGTTCTTTCATCTGCCAGTTTATTATATACCCCGGTTAAAGCGATATTTAACTCAGCTTCGGTGTTAAAATAATTTTCCGGTGTTTTAAAATCTGTAGGTTCAAAGTCTAAATAATTCTTACAAGAATTTAATGAAGTAATGAGTAAAAGGCACAATAAATATTTAATACTTTTCATATGAATTGCTTTAAATTATAAACTAACATTAATACCAAAAGTGACTGTTCTTGCTTTTGGATAGGCCGACCAGTCGAAACCCGGGGTTAACGCCGAAGCAAACGTAGATACATCAGGGTCCAAACCACTATATTTTGTCCAGGTATACAAGTTTTGTCCTGATGCAAATACCCTAAGCGTTTTGACATTAAGCTTTTTCAATACTGATTTATCAAAAGAATATCCGAACGAAACTGTTTTTAATCTGAGGTAAGATCCGTCTTCTATAGTTCTTGAAGAGTAAACCAATGGTCCCTGCCCATAAACTGCATATAAATCATTGGTCTGATTTTCTGGTGTCCAACGATTTGCATAAGAAGCAAACATATTTAAACCGCTTCTATTCTCTCCACCTTCAAATACAATCCTATTTGTATTTAACAAATCATTACCGTAAGACCATTGTAAAAATACATTAAGATCAAATCCTTTACAGGTAAAATTGTTACTAAAACCTCCAATATGCGTAGGGTTAGGATCGCCAATAATGGTTTGATCCATAGCATCAACTTTCCCGTCACCATTAATATCTTTGTATTTTATATAACCTGGTTTAATGATATTTCTTGCCTGCCCATTATTAGGTATATTGTCTTTTAACACATAATTACCGTTTGAAAGCTGGTTGAAATCTTCATACTGGTATACACCATCCCATACATAACCATAAAACTGAGCAATAGGGTGACCCGGAATTGCAATGTATGGATAAGCATTAGAGAAATTACCCCAATTTATTCTTGACAAAATAGAAGGATCTTCCTCCGTCAATTGCAATACTTTATTTCTGTTAAAGGAAATGTTAAAACTGGAATTCCATGAGAAATTTTTATTTCTAACATTCACTGTATTTACTGTAAACTCAAATCCTTTATTAGCTACTTTTCCTACATTCCTGAATCCATTAAGGTAGCCTTGTGAAGGTGCTAAAGATGAATTCAAAAGCATATCATACGTTTTTTTGTTGTAATAATCGGCAACTAAAGAAATACGTTCTTTTAAAAACCCTATATCTATACCAACGTTTGATTGCCCGGTTGTTTCCCATTTCAGGTCTTTATTTCCCAGAAAAGATGGAACACTACCACTTTGTGGTGAATTACCAAAATTGTATCCGGAACTTGAATTAACCTGCATGGCTAGTAAACTGGCAAAGTCCGATACCCTGTTATTTCCTGTAAGCCCATAACCAGCCCTTAGTTTTGCTGTGGAAATTACAGGCAGGTTATTTTTCATGAAATTTTCATCACTTATTAGCCATGCAACTGAACCAGAAGGAAAGTATGCCCATCTATTTCCTACAGCAAATTTTGAGGAACCATCAGCTCTAAAAGAAGCGGTTAATAAATACCTTGACTTATAACTATAATTAACACGGGTTAAGTAAGACATTAGTGTCGATTTAGAACTACCCGACATTAATCTGAAAGGTATACCTTCC
>JAZQRF010000292.1:0-25156 GCA_045629485.1 Pelobium sp.
TCAACTTTAACAAAAATTTCGATAATTTTATCAGAAGTAAGCATAGATTGTTGTCTTTAAATTCAGTACTTAAATATAACAAAATATGCTTACTTATTGATAATCAGATAACTATATTTAAAAATACATCCCGATAAAAAATCTTCTTATCTCGAACTCACGTTATTTAGGTAACTTTACAGCTTGTCTGGCGATCATTTTCCATCCACCATTTTCCTTAGCAAATACTAATAGAATTGCAAGATGAACATGTCCTGGTTTTCCTCCATCATTGGTGTCGGCATCTAAAACATGACGTACAATAGCGGTTTTTCCCTCTACTACTATTGTTTGATTGGTAAGATTGATGGTCACAAAATCTGATGAACCACCAGCTATCGCTTCTACAAAAGCAGTTTTATCTTCTATTTTTCCTCCAGAATGTCCATAACTTAATTTATCTGAGGCTACCTGCTCCAGCTCGGCCCTGTTTCCAGAGATCATCGCTAGTCTTAATTTTTCAACTGTTTTGGCAACTTCCCTTTCAGCTTTCGTTTGGGCGGATAAACTGTTAATACTCATAAATAAGATAAAAATTAACGGTGTGATTTTTTTCATCAGTTTGTTTTTGGTTTAATGGTGGATAGCCTGCCGACTCTGGCAGACAGGCTTTCTTTATAAATTTGAATTGAATGAATACTTTAATTTAAAAAAGATACTTGCTAACAATTGGCATCCTTCGTCCCATACCAAAAGCTTTCGGAGACACTCTTAAAATTGGCGGGGTTTGGTAGCGTTTAAATTCTGCTTTATTCACCATATTTAAGATCTTTTTCACCAGCTCTTCTTCGTACCCTAAATCAATGATCGCATTTGCACTTTTTTTAAGTTCTATATATTCAAATAAAACTTTGTCTAATATATCATAATCAGGCAAAGAATCAGAATCTTTTTGATCTGGCCTTAATTCTGCTGACGGGGGTTTTACAATGGTATTTACAGGTATAATCTCTCCGTTCCTGTTAATGTGATTTGCAAGCTGGTAAACCTGGGTTTTATAACAATCGCCTAAAACCGAAAGCGCTCCGCACATATCGCCATAGAGTGTTCCATAGCCAACTGCACATTCGCTCTTATTACTGGTATTCAGCAATATGTAACCGAACTTGTTAGACATTGCCATTAAAATTACTCCGCGAGCTCTTGCCTGTATATTTTCTTCGGTTAAATCAACAGGTACATCTCTAAATTCATTTTCCAGTGTTCCATCAAAAGCATCTGCTATTTTTTCGATGGGCACAATGGTATGTTTACAGCCAATTTTATCGGCAAGATCTACAGCATCTTTAATAGAATGGTCTGATGAATATTTAGACGGCATTAATACTGCCATTACATTTTCGGCACCTAAAGCTTCGCAGGCCAATGCACATACTACGGCAGAATCTATACCCCCGGATAAACCCAAAGTAGCTTTTTTGAAGCCTGATTTATTAAAATAATCTTTTATCCCTAACAACAATGCCTGGTAAACCTGGTCGGTATTGTTTTGCTTTTCTGTTTTACCACCCAGTACTATTGAGCTTTGGACTTGTTCCACATCAAAAACCTGCACATCCTCTTCAAAATATTTGAGTTCCGAAACCATATCGCCTGCTTTATCAAAAACTAAAGAACCTCCATCGAAAATTAGTTCTGTTTGAGCTCCAACGTGGTTTACATAAAATAACGGAATCTGGTATCTGTTGCAATTCTGAGAAAGTATAATCATTCGCTGATCGTCATGATGGTAATCGAACGGGGAAGCAGCAATATTGATCATGAAATCTGGTTCTTCCTTAATCAATTCATCCATGGGAGATTTAGTATACAAGGGGTTATCTCCAAAATTCCACAGATCTTCGCAGATGGTTACTGCAATTTTATGGCCTTTATACTCTACGCATTTAAATTCTGTTGCCGGCTCAAAATAACGATATTCGTCAAACACATCGTAGGTAGGCAATAAAGCTTTCCTGATCACCTGTTTAATCTCTCCATCAGCAATAAAATAAGCTGCATTATATAAATCTTTTCCTTTTATGGATGGATTAAGTTCGGGTAAACCAACAATACAAGCAATATCTATACAATGGCTAGCAATCTCTAATGCTGCCTTTTTACATAAATCAATAAAATCTCTATACTCCAGGAAATCTCTTGGAGGGTAACCAGAAATACTTAATTCGGCAAACACTACAAGATCGGTTCCCTTTTCTTTCTGATCGTCGATTGTCTGAATGATTTTGTTAGTATTATACTCGAAATTACCAATATGATAATTTAATTGTGCTAAGGCAATTTTCATGTTGTAGAAATTAATGTTTTATGCTGATGTTATCAGTTAGAAAAACACCCCAAAATTTAAGCCGAGATATGAATTTTTTAATGTTCCACTTCCTTTTTGGATATCAGTAAATCCATTATCAAAGGTTAAACCAACCAGAATTCTTGTTTTCCCGGCGGTACTGATCTCTGCTCCTCCACCGATTATAATAGATCCTCTGTAAAAACCTATTTTGTTGCCAATATCTTCGTTTTCACGAACTTCAGACGCAACGTTAGATTTAACGTCCTGTTTTGCTCTTACGTTAAACCCATTACCCAAACCAAATTCTCCGAAATACCTCATCCCATTAATATCGTTGGTAAGCAATTTGATTTTTGCGGGAATTTCTAAATACTGAAGTTTATATATATTTTTATTTGTAGTGGTGCCTGCGGTAGTTTCGGTTTGCCCGTTTATGGTACTTAACATTAAGCCGGTACTAAAAGCATAATTATCGGCAAATAAAAAATCGCCAATCAAGCCATAAGAAAAGCCCATCCTCATTCCATCATTCTTAACGTTTTGGACATCTGATTTAATCCATCCCAAAGTAGGATGTACGGTTAGCCCTAACTTGAAATTGGTTGTTTCTTCATATTGAGCTCTGGTAATGATTGTTGTAAATAATAACGTTGTAAATAATAAGATCTTTTTCATTAATGTTGAAATTTTAGGATGATTCAGTTTTGAACTTCTATCTATAAAAATGCTCTGGTATTTTTATAACTTCGAATTTATAATAATATCCGCTTTTATGAATAATATAGTAAAAAACTATGCCAAATGTACTTCTTTTTTAATGATCTGTTTAAGCACAATAGCTTGTATTGACGATAAAAAAATTGATGTTAGCGATATTAAAATCGATTTAAAAATAGAAAGATTTGATCAGGACCTCGCAGCCATAAGACCCGGTACAGCCGATGAAAAATTACCAGAATTACAAAAAAAATATGGTGCTTTTTACCAGGATTATTTCGAGAAGATTTTAAATACAGTACCTGTTAATAATCCTCAGCTTGCTACTATTGTTGACGAGATACTTGCAGGAAAACCTTTCCAAGACCTGCAAAAAGAAACAAATGCTGTATTTCCCAACCTAAATGCCCAAACTCCGGTCCTTATTGATGCGTTTAAGCATATCAAATACTATTATCCCAAACAAGAAATCCCCAAATTAATCACCTACATCTCTGGATTTCAGGTGCAAACACCCATTGGGAAAGATTATATCGGGATAGGATTAGACATGTTCTTAGGAAACTCCCCTTTTTACCCGGCTTTAGTAGAAAGTGTACCAAGATATATTAGCAGAAGATTTACACCCGAAAACATTGCTCCACGGGTAGTAGAAGTATTGGCAAGAGAGGAAATGTTTCCTGAGTCTGATGAGGACCAAACCTTACTTGCCAGAATGATCTATCACGGTAAAATCATGTATTTTATGAAACAGGTACAACCTGATGTTGCAGACAGTATACTTATTGGCTATTCTTCATCACAGATGAAATGGGCGAACGATTTTGAGTCTGACACCTGGGCATTCTTCTTAGGTGAAGATTTATTGTACAACAGCGATTACCTTAAAATTCAAAAATACATATCTGAAGCCCCCTTTACCCCAGGTTTAGGTTCTAATAACGATTCTGCTCCAAAATTAGGGATTTATATTGGCTGGCAAATTGTTAAGAGTTTTATGGAAAAGCAGCAAGAAATTACATTACAACAACTGATGCTGGAGCAAGACGAGCAGAAAATTTTGAGATTGTCTAAATACCGTCCTGAAAATAAACCATAAAATACATGAAAATAGGCATTGTACTAAGCGGGGGCGGAGTTAGAGGAATAGCCCATTTAGGCGTTTTAAAAGCCCTTAAAGATAAGGGCTTGAGAATTTCTCATATTACCGGCACCAGCGCCGGGGCAATTGCCGGAGCACTGTATGCTAACAACGTAGATCCCTATGAAGCCTTGCATATATTTAAAAGAACGCAACTGCTCCGTCTGTTAAAACTTGCTCTTGGCAGGCCGGGATTATTGAATCTAGAATCAACCTACTCCCTATTTAAAGAATATCTGCCGCATGATACGTTTGAAGGATTACAAATTCCGCTTACTATAACTGCAACAAATTTCCTTAATGGAAAACTGACCTATTTTAATAAAGGCAGTCTAATAAATAAGGTTTTAGCATCGAGTTGTATACCGGCAGTGTTCAATCCCATTCATATCGACGGCTCGTTATATGTTGATGGCGGAGTTTTAAACAATTTCCCTGTAGAAGCGCTGGTGGGCAATTGTGATATCATAATTGGCTCTTCCTGTAACCATTTACCCAATATAAAGAGTATACGCAGTATGAAACACGTGATGGAAAGAGCGGCTACACTCTCTGTCAATCATGATATGGAAGAAAAATCAAAGCTTTTAGATGTGTTAATAGAGCCACGCGGACTGGGAGAAACCGGGGTTTTTGAAATCAGTAAAGCAGAAGAGATTTACTGGGTAGCCTACGAAGAAACCCTCCGAAAGATAAAAGCCAGCGAAGCCCTCTCCCAAATTATCATTTCCTCTAAAAACAAAAAGGCTTTGTAGTTAAACAAAGCCTTCTATGATATAAAAATAAAACTACTTAGTCTTTTAAAATTCTAAAAACACCAGCTATAGATATAAAAGCACCTATAAAAGTTAAAGCCCAACCTAATAAATCTATTATTAAAGAATGCTCGATAATTTGCTTGATGAAAACACCGAAAAGAGTAACAAATACTCCGATAATAATTATCTTATAATGCGATGGATTGTTTGCGTTTACTATGCTCATAATTTTTATAGCTTATTTGTGCAAAAATAAAAAATTGTTTTGAATCAGAAGAGTTTATTAATTATTATTCTCTATCTGAATAAAAAAGGGCATTATGAATAATCATGATGCCCTCTTCTTATGATTTCGAATTTCCTAACCGTTTGATAATGCTGCTGCACCACTTACGATCTCTGATAACTCTGTTGTAATTGCAGCCTGACGAGCCTGGTTATAAGAAAGCTTTAAAGCTTTTAATAATTCACCGGCATTATCTGTTGCTTTATCCATTGCTGTCATTCTTGCTCCATGTTCAGAAGCATGAGAATCTAAAACAGCTTTGTATAATTGTAATTTAATATTTTTCGGAATCAATTGTTCCACAATCTCTTCTTTAGATGGTTCTAAGATATAGTCAACTGCAAAAGAAGATTCGCCTTCAACTTTATCTGCCTTAGGAACTGGAAGCAATTGCTCTACGGTTAGAATTTGCACTGCAGCATTTCTAAACTGGTTATAAACAACTTCGACCTTATCGTATTTCTTCTCCACAAAACCTTTCATAATTTCTTCTGTAATTAAAGAAACATTCTCAAAGTTAAGTGCAGCAAACACTTCATTATTATTACCAATTACGTTATAATTACGTTTTTCGTAATAATCCTGAGCTTTTTTACCAATCGCCACGATATGTAAATTACCGCTTTTTTGAAAAGAAGCATATTTATCAGCAATAAGGTTATTAGCTGTTTTTATAGCGTTTGTATTAAAAGCGCCTGCAAGGCCGCGGTTAGAAGTTACCACTACAAGCAATACATTCTTCACCTCACGCTCCTGAGTGTAAATAGAAATTCCATCTTCCAAAGAAGAAGAAAGATTCTTTAAAATCTCTCTTAGCTTATTGGCATAAGGGCGTAATTGAACGATAGCATTTGTAGCTCTCTTTAACTTAGCAGCAGAAACCATTTTCATAGCTTTTGTAATCTGCTGAGTAGAAGTTACTGATGTAATTCTTATTCTTACTTCTTTTAAATTAGCCATTTTTACAAAGTGGAAGGTTAAAAGTTAAAAGTAAAAAGGTTTAAACTCTTTACTTTTAACTTTCGACTTTATTAATATTTATCCGAAATCTCTTTCGCTACTGTATCTAGAACACCTGTTAAGTTATCATCAAATTTACCTGCTTTTAAAGCTGCTAAAACTTCAGGATGACGCTGTTCTAACTGTGTAGTAAATTCTAATTCGAATTCTCTTACTCTGTTCACAGGAACATTTCTCATCAGGTTTTTAACTCCTGCGTAGATAATAGCAACTTGCTTTTCTACAGGTACTGGAGAGAATTGTCCTTGTTTCAAAATCTCTACGTTACGGGCACCTTTATCTAAAACTAATTTAGTTGAAGCATCAAGATCAGATCCGAATTTAGAGAAAGCCTCTAACTCGCGGTATTGAGCCTGATCTAATTTTAAAGTACCGGCAACTTTCTTCATTGATTTAATTTGAGCGTTACCACCTACACGAGATACAGAGATACCTACGTTAATAGCCGGACGTACACCCGCATTAAACAAGTTAGATTCTAAAAATATCTGACCATCAGTAATAGAAATTACGTTGGTTGGGATATAAGCAGAAACGTCTCCAGCCTGAGTTTCGATAATTGGCAATGCAGTTAAAGAACCGCCACCTTTTACGATACCTTTGATAGACTCCGGAAGATCATTCATTTGCTGAGCGATAGAATCGTTCTGGTTGATTTTCGCTGCTCTTTCTAACAAGCGACTGTGAAGATAGAATACGTCTCCAGGGTAAGCCTCACGGCCAGGAGGACGTTTTAATAATAATGAAACCTCACGGTAAGCAACTGCCTGCTTAGATAAATCATCATAAACAATTAAAGCTGGTCTTCCGGTATCACGGAAGAATTCGCCAATAGCAGCGCCTGCAAAAGGAGCATAAAATTGCATTGGAGCAGGATCTGCAGCAGAAGCAGCAACAACAACAGTATAAGCCATTGCTCCGTTCTCTTCTAACGTTTTAACTACGTTAGCCACAGTACTTGCTTTTTGCCCGATAGCAACATATATACAGAATACAGGCTGACCTGCATCGTAAAATTCTTTTTGATTAATAATAGTATCTACGCAAACTGCAGATTTACCAGTTTGGCGATCACCAATTACTAACTCACGCTGACCACGTCCAATAGGAATCATCGCATCAATAGCTTTAATACCTGTTTGTAATGGTTCTGTAACCGGCTGACGGTAGATAACACCAGGTGCTTTACGCTCTAAAGGCATTTCGTATGTCTGTCCGATAATAGGACCTTTACCGTCTATTGGCTGACCTAAAGTATCAACCACACGGCCAAGCATACCTTCACCTACCTGAATAGATGCGATACGTTTTGTACGTTTAATAGTATCACCTTCTTTAATCTCATCAGAAGCTCCCAATGTTACTACACCAACGTTGTCTTCTTCAAGATTCAATACAATACCTTGTAAACCTGATTCAAATTCTACCAGTTCACCAGCTTGTACTTTGGTTAAACCATAAACACGGGCAATACCGTCACCCACCTGGAGTACAGTACCAACCTCTTCTAATTCAGTTTCAGACTTAAATCCCGACAATTGCTGACGTAAAATCGCCGAAACTTCATCTGGTCTTACCTCTACCATCTTTTATTTATTTAAGATTTATTTGTTTAAATTCTATTTATTCTTTTCTGTAGTATTAACCTTAGCAGATCTATACTATTACTCTTTGAGAAAACGCTTTCTTAAGTCTGCTCAATTTATTTGCAATGCTGGTATCGAATTGCTTATCACCTACGGTTAATACAAAACCGCCGATTAAATTTTCATTCACACTTGCATTTAACACTACTTCGCCGCCGGTAACTTCTTTTACTTTCGCTACAATTTCTGCTTTAACACTTTCTGATAATGCAACTGCAGAAACAACCTGAGCTGTTACAATATTTTTATATTGATTGTATTGATTCAAAAACTCTTTGGCTGTTACATAAAGAACTTCAGATCTGCCTTTATTAACATTGATTTTCAAGAAGGCTATTGTTACAGGATGTACTTTATCAGCAAAAATTGCATTTAAAATTTCATTCTTCTTGCTTAATGCGATAATTGGATTTCTTAAAACTGCCTGTAATTCTGAGCTGCCCTTAAGCGTCTCTACAAAAAGCTGCATGTCTTTCTTAATATCTTCCAAAGAGTTTTGCTCTATTGCAAGATCTAGTAATGACTTCGCGTACCTTGATGCTACTTTTATTTCTGACATAATTTTTTGAGTTGAAAGTGTAAGGTTAAAAGTCTAAGGCTTAGCCAACTTTTAACTTTTAACTTTGTACTTAAAACTTAATTTAACTTCACACCTTTTAATAGCTCACCTACTAAAGCTTCTTGTTTTTGTTTATCGCTAAACTCATTACGTAAAACCTTCTCAGCAATATCTAAAGACAAAACAGCCACCTGGTTTCTCACCTCATCTAAAGCAGCAATTTTTTGATTGTTGATCTCAATCTTTGCTTTCTCTATTAACTTAGCGCCTTCTGCCTGTGCCTGATTTTTTGCTTCATTTACAATCTGATCTTTAATTTCTTTTGCTTCTTTAAGAATCAAATCACGTTCTGCTCTCGCTTCTTTCAATAATGCTTCGTTCTCACTAGAAAGACGAGCCATTTCCTGTTTAGCTAATTCTGCTTTATTTAAAGCATCCTCAATAGAACGCTCACGCTCATGAATTGCACCTAAAACGGGTTTCCATGCTAGTTTCTTTAAGATTACTAAAAGAAGCAGGAAGGATACTAAGGTCCAAAAAACTAATCCGATACTTGGAGTTACTAATTCCATAATAATTTATCTTTTATTTTTATTTTAAATCATATTAAAACCGGGAATATAGCCAATCGCCATATTCCTGGTTTAAGAATTCTTAAGCTCCTACGTTATTACCTAACAGAGCAACTACTACACCGAATAAAGCAACACCTTCAACAAGTGCAGCAGCGATGATCATAGCAGTTTGAATTTTAGAAGCAGCTTCTGGCTGACGAGCAATACCTTCCATTGCTTTACCACCAATTTGACCGATACCAATACCAGCACCGATAACTGCTAAACCTGCACCAATTGCAGCGATTGAACCTACCATAACTTTTAATTTATATGATTATTAAACAAAATGTTTCTAATTAATGATGATGCTCTTCTACTGCTGTTCCTATAAACAAGGCAGTAAGCATCGTAAAAATAAAGGCCTGTAAAAATGCCACAAGCAATTCTAACACATACATAAATAAAACGAATGCTACAGAAACCGGAGCAATGGCTAATGTTTTAAAGATGAAGATTAGAGAGATTAAACTTAATACAATAATGTGACCTGCCGTAATATTCGCAAACAAACGAACCATTAGAGCGAAAGGTTTAGAGAAAACTCCAATAATTTCTACCACCCACATGATTGGTAACAACCAGAAAGGAACATCCGGCTTAAAGATATGCGCCCAGTAATATTTGTTACCGTTAATATTTACCACAATTAACACTACAAAGGCAAGCACCATAGTGATTGCAATATTTCCTGTAACGTTTGCACTGCCGGGAAAAATTGGCACTAAGCCTAATAAGTTATTAAACCAGATAAAAAAGAATATCGTTAACAACAAAGGCATAAATTTCTCGAATTTATAACCAATGTTCGGACGAGCAATATCATCTCTCACAAAAAGAATAATAGGCTCTAACCAGGATTGCAAACCTTTAGGGGCTTTACCAACTCTCTTTTTATAAGAACCGGCAACACTAATAAATACCACAAGAATTAAAGCTATCGCAAAAAACATTGCTGCCACGTTCTTAGTGATAGAAAAATCTAGTATGGAAGCAGTCGCCTCTTCGTCTATAGTACCGTCTGCAGCTAAAACTTTGATATGCTCATGATCATTAACATAGGTATGGTATTGACCAGTATAAGGAACAGGTTCGTGATGAGCATCCATTAATCTGGCTGAAGAAAAAATCTCTAAACCACTTGGCGTATATAATATTACTGGCAAAGGTAATGTGGTGTGTCCCCATAAATGCCAGCTATGAGCATCACTTATATGGTGGAGGATGGTAACTGTCGGATCAAACTTTTCTTCTGCAACGGCGTGATTTTCGTGATCAGCAACAACATGGTCAACGGTCTCGTTCTCCTGGTTTGCATATGTGTTAACAGACAAAAACGCTAAAAAAAGAGCGAATAAAGCCTTTAATCCGAAATTTTTGTAATTTAAAATGTGGCTAAAATCCATTGATACCGTGTTTTTTACTTTTTAATTTGGTGGCGCAAGTTAACTAACAAACAAGATATTTCAAAGACTGTAAATAAGAAATAAATAGAAAAAAAATTTATTATGAAAGTAACCGGGTTAACCTTAAAGTTTATCAGGTAAAAAAGAATGATTAATAAGCTGGTTAACAACCTGATAACAATTGCCCCTAATGTGGTTAAGACCTGACTTTCACCACCTCTTTTTATTCCAACCCATGAAACCATATAAACAAGGAGCGTAACCCCTGCCATAAAGCCAAAGATCACCCAATATTTAGGAATAAAATATTGCTCTAATTGTAAAAAATCTTTTAGAAACCAGCTTAACAGTATTAAGCTACCAGTAAAAAAGAAAAATAGGGAGAAAAACTTATTTAAACTCAATTTTTATTCCTGTTTAATCCGCGTAATACAATATACAAAGCAATAACAACCCCCATGAGGCTTAAAAATGCGGTAATCAACGGGGTTTCGCTTTGTTTCGATTCGTCGATTTTATAACCAGCGTAGGTAAATAGGCCGATAATGCCTATCATTTGAAAAGCCAACGCTGAATATTTCACATAGCTGCTGGCGCTGCTAAGCAATTGCTTCTTTTTTTGCTGATTGTTCTCTTGAGACATCTTGTAGAGAGATTGATTTTGTTGTTGATAAACCAGTTTGGCAATGTCCGGTAAAATTAGCGCCATTTTCTATAACTAGCTGGTTAGAAGCAATATTTCCGTTCACTTTAGCTGATGCCTTTAAATAAAGGATCTCTAATGTATCTATATTGCCGTTTACTTCACCGGAAATCTCTGCTGAAGTGGAAAAAATATTTCCGTTAATGATACCCGTAGTTCCGACAACCACTTTAGCTTTAGACTGGACTTCTCCTGTAATTATACCATCTATTCGAATGTCTCCCTTTGTAGCTAAATCTCCGTTGATTTCTGTTCCAACTCCCACTATATTAACAGTGCCTGCCTTTTGGTCGCCCTGGGCATTTTCCTTCTTCTTGTTAAACATGATAATAAGGTTTTAAAAGGTCATATAATTTTCAGGATTAACGGCTGTCCCGTTTATCCATAATTCAAAATGTAAATGAGGACCGGTTGTAAACGTACCTGTATCTCCCATAACAGCAACCACTTCCCCAGCTCTTACGAAGCTACCCACTTTCTTTAACAAAGCAGAGCAATGCTTGTAAAAAGTAATCATATTATTGGCATGCTGTATAGCAATAACATGCCCTGTTTCCGACGTAAAGTTAGCAAATACTACCGTCCCATCCAGCACCGCCTTAATATTTTCGTTTTTCCGGCTTACAATATCCACTGCATAATGTTGCTTATTACTATCAAATCCGGCTGAAATTTTGCCTTTAACCGGACTAAAAAAGGCAAAAGCCGCAGCGCCTTTTTTTTCTTCATTTAAAGATTCTGCATTTAAATCAAACTGGCTTTCTGATTCTATCAGCTTCCTCAATTCTCTTTCTTCCGTTGAGATTTTCTGGTCTAAAATTACACTGTCTGATTTTCTCGAATCGTCTTTTGGCTTCACCTGCTTTTCTTCGTCTATCTTCCCACTTATTACATGCTGTAGATTTTCGAGGTACAAATTATTAGCTAAAACTAATTTTTCTAAAGAATCTGCTCTGGAATAGGCAGAAACTATATCTCTCTTCGAATCTACATCAGTTACTCCAGTTAAATATTCTTTTAAAGGCGTAACCCTGATGATGATAATGGTTAAGAAAACAAGAATAATTGCAAAGGCTGATGTGCCAATGATAAGATACCATAGCGAAGCCCTAAACGAAGCCTTTTCTTCAAAAGTGGTATCATTCAGGATCATTAATTTGTAATTTTCTTTTAATCGCTGTATGAGTTTTTTTCTTTTACTCATTTGTTAATTAAATTCTCTTCATATTAATATCTTTATTTGCTGAAATATGGGCAATATAAAATATTTTTGCTCGTCTTTAATTGATAATCTAAAATCGTTACTTTGAGATTCTTTAATAAACGTTATTCTATATATCTAATCCTGCTCCTGTTTATTTTATCAGGAGCATGTGCGCCCCGCAAATCGGAAAAGAAAATCTCCGTTATGAAGAATCTAACTGCACATTATAATATTTATTATAATGCCAGCGAGCTTTTGCAGGAATCTGAGAAAAATATACAATTCGCTTACAAAGATGATTATAATCAATTATTAGAAATCTTTCCACTCCCATCAGTTTCTGCTTCAGAGGCCGAACAGGAAAATCTGAATGAGGTTATCAATAAAGCTAACAGAATTGCCTTGGAAAAATTTGAAAGTAACTGGGTTGATGATGCTTTCTTATTATTGGCCAGAGCAGAATATTTAAGAGGGAACTACTATAATGCCGCAGAGTACTTTAGTTATGTAAGCTCCAACTTCCCTGATCAAAAAGAAAATACAATGGAAGCTTTGGTTTGGCAGGGAAAATCATTATTTGCCTTGCAGGAATATGAGTATGCAGACTCTGTTCTACATGTAGCTTACGACAAAAATTTAAAATACCATCGGGCTTTATTAAATGCTGCCCTGGCCAATTCATATTTACATCAGGATAAACCTGAACAAGCCATTACCCATCTAAAAAAAGCAATCGGCTTTACCAAAAACCGATACGAAAAAATAAGATGGTCTTTTATTCTTGCACAATTACAAGAGCGAACAAACAATAAAGAAGAGGCTTATAAAAGTTATTCTAAAGTAGTAAAAAGCAACGCTGCTTTTGAAATGTCTTTTAACGCTAACCTTGCCCAGATTAGATTAAGAGAAAATGCCAACGGAATCGAATTTGATAAGATTGCAACTTTAACAAGGCTTTTAAAAGAAGATAAAAACAAAGAATTTAAAGATCAGATTTATTACCAAATAGCAGAAACTTATGCACAGCAAGGAGAGCTTAACTTAGCCACAGACTTTTACCAAACTTCTGCACATGTGGTTAACGGTAGTGCAAAACAAAAGGGACTTTCTTTTCTCAGGCTGGCAGAAATAAATTTTGATTCGCTAAAAAACTATTCCCAGGCGCAACTTTATTATGATAGTACGCTTCAATTTATACCGAAGGAATATCCTGATTATAAAAACATTGCTATTAAAGCTCAAAACTTACAATACCTTGCAGACAGACTCACACTGATTGAAAAACAGCAGGAATTATTAAGGCTGGCCAGCCTTCCGGAAGAAGCCAGGATTAGTTATGCTGATGAACAAATTAAAAAGGAATTAGACCAACAGCAGGCAATCCAAACGGAGATTTTAAATGCTCCTTTAACAGGAATTACTGATTTTTCTCAATTCAATAAATCCGGAGGAACATTCTATTTCGATAACTCTATGGCTATTTCCCAGGGATTAAATGAATTTAAGAAGAGATGGGGAAACAGAAAGCTGGAAGACAATTGGCGAATCAGTTCGGGCGTAACCAACTTAAATACAGGCCAAAACACGATTAACAACCTTACAAATAATGCTATTAACAGTGATTTAAAAACAACCGCCGAAAATATAGATTCTTTAAGAAACAATATTCTTAAAGCTGTACCGCTTAAAGCGGAAGACCGGGCCATTGCAGAAAATAAAATTAGAACCGCCCGTTATGAAATAGCCATGTTTTATAAAGATGTATTGGGCGATCATGCTGCTGCAATTGAAGCATTGGAAAAACTTGTAACAGAATACAAGAGTAATGACCAAAAAGTAGCAGAACTGTATTTTCAATTATACAGGTTATACGAGCCTATTAGTGCTGCCAGATCTGAGCAGTACAAGCAGGAATTATTAAGAAAATATCCTGCATCAATCTTTTCCAATTCTTTAATGAATCCTGATTTTGGTAAAGAGGAAGAAACAACTCTTAACAATTTAACAAAAGAATATTATGCCATTTATAATAATTACCAGCAAAAAAAATATTCCCAGGTAATTTCAAGCATCAATTCTTTAGAAACACAACTCAGCAAATACCCCAAAGAAGCTGCCCAGTTTCAATACCTGAAGAGCCTTGCTATCGGCCATACGGAAAAAGCACCAGTTTTTATTGCGAGCTTAAACCAGGTTATTTCTGCTTATCCGGATAATGAGGCTGTTACGCCTCTGGCAAAAGCTCAACTTAATTTTATCGAAAAAAATAGAGAAACTTTTCATAATCGCCCAACGGCACTATTGGATTATGATCCTAATGAACGTGTGGCTACTAATACCGAACAAGTCATTATTCCAAGGTTAGATCCTCAAGAAGACTTGCCGATGTCTACAAAAACAGTAGCTCCTGCAACTCCGGTTACAGCTGCTAAACCTGCGGAAACACTAGTTGCGAAGATTCCAAGTAATGAGGTAGCACCCAAACCTGTGGAACCCGATAAGCCTAAATTAATCGCATTTAGCAACAATCCAAGGATAAAACACGTTATAGTTATTAACATCAAAAACAGCACTTTAAATGTTGCCAGACCTTTTGCTGCGCTTACCAAATATTTTTATTCTAAATTTGAGCCCTCAACTGTTAACCTAACAATTAGAACAATTGGTAACTCTGATAAGTTAATAGCAGTAAGAGCGCAGCTTAACACAAAAGAACAGGCAGAAAAAGCACTGGCAGAACTTAGTCCATCATTAAAAGAAATTTTAAATCTGGACCCGAATGAATATACTGCTTTCGTAATATCTGAAGCTAATTTATTGCTGATAAATAATACAGAAAGCCTCAATCAATATTTAAATTACAATAAATAAAATGCAAAAAAAACAAGTTCTTTTCAAAGAAGATATTAAAAGATTTAATGGTATTTTCTGGAAAAGCATTATAGGTATTATACTTTTTTTCACACTAATCATTCTGGGAACAGGCTTTGGGTTGTTTGGAGAACTCCCATCTTTCAGAGACCTTGAAAATCCAAAAAGCAACTTAGCCTCTGTAATCTATTCGGAAGACAAAGTTGAGCTGGGCACCTATTATATTCAAAACCGGTCTAATGTAAGGTTTAAAGATATTTCACCAAATGTGATTAATGCCTTAGTAGCTACAGAAGATGTGAGGTTTTTAGAGCATTCGGGAATAGATTTCAAAAGAACATTTACCATTATTTTTTATAACCTGGTTGGAAAAAAGCAGGGTGCCAGTACAATTACACAACAATTGGCATTAAATTTATTTTCTGAAAAAGGCAGAGAGCGATCTGTCATCAAAAGAATCCCTCAGAAATTAAAAGAGTTGATCGTTGCTGTTAAACTGGAAAGAAACTATACCAAGGAAGAAATCATTACCATGTACCTTAACACAGTAGACTTTGGAAATAATTCTTTTGGTATCAGGGCAGCGGCAAGAACATATTTTAACACCACACCGGCTAAACTAACACCTTACCAGGCGGCCACCTTGGTTGGTATCCTAAAGGGTACCTCTATGTACTCTCCTACCCGAAATCCGGAAAGGTCATTGGCCAGAAGAAATCTTATCTTACAAAAAATGGCAGACGAAGGCTTCCTATCAGAAGAAGAAGCCGAAACACAAAAACAAAAAAAATTAAGCTTAGAATTTAACCCAACCAGCCACAGTGAAGGGCTTGCTACCTATTTTAGAGCTGTACTTAAGAAAGACATCCAGCAAGCATTTAAAGAAATGGCTATCACCAAAGCAGATGGCAGTTCTTATGATTTAGACCGCGATGGCCTAAGAATTTACACTTCTATTAATTCTAAAATGCAGCGTTATGCAGAAGAAGCGCAGCGTGAGTACATGAAAACCCTGCAGCAGGAATTTAATCGTCATTGGAAAGGCAGAGACGCATTTAAAGGGAATGAAAACTTAATTACTCAAGGGATGAAAAGGTCCGACCGCTACAAAGTCCTTGTTGAAGAAGGTTTATCAGAAAGCGAAATTAAAGAGAATTTTAATACCCCAACGGCTATGGAAATTTTCAGCTGGAAAGGAGATATCGATACCGTAATGAAACCTATAGATTCTATTAAGTATTACAAGATGATACTTAGAAACTCTATGATGGCTATGGACACCAAAAGCGGACATGTAAAAGCCTGGGTTGGAGGAATTAACTTCGAACATTTCAAATACGATCAGGTAAAGATGGGAATCCGGCAGGTGGGCTCAACAGCAAAACCCTTTACCTATGCTGTTGGTATAGATAACGGCTATTCACCATGCTACCAGGTAAATAATATACCCTATACGGTTACCGGATATGGAGAAGACTGGACACCGAGAGGTCAGGGTTCTATTCCTGGCTATTTAACTTTGAGAAAAGCTTTAGCCCGCTCTCAGAACTATATTACAGCCTGGGTTATGCAACAGGTTGGTCCAACAGCAGTTGCTGCCCTCATCAAAAGAATGGGAATTACCAGTAATGTACCCCCATATCCATCTATTGCACTAGGTTCTTTTGAAGCTTCTGTTTATGATATGACCGGTGCGTACAGTGCCTTTGTTAACCATGGGGTTTGGACAGAACCTAACTATTTGTTTAGAGTAGAAGACAAAAACGGAAATATCCTTTTCGAAAGAAAACCTAAAGTTATAGCTGCACTTAACCCACAAACTGCCTACGTAATGACCTATATGCTAAAAGGAGTTGTGGAAGAAGGAACCGGTGTGAGGTTACGTTATAAATACGGCTTAACAAACCCTATAGGAGGTAAAACCGGTACAACCAATGATAATTCTGATGGCTGGTTTATGGGAATTACCCCACAACTAGCAGCAGGTGTGTGGACAGGTTGCGAAGACAGGGCTATACATTTTAGAAGCACCAATCTCGGTGAAGGAGCTAACACTGCACTTCCGATATTTGCACTTTTTATGAAAAAAGTTTATGGAGACAGCTCATTAGGAATCACTAAAGGCGACTTTGAGGCGCCTCCGGGAGGCTCTACAATAACCTTAGATTGTAGTAAGTATCAGCAAAATTCTGAAGGTAAAAGTTCCTCCGGAGAAGATCTTGACGAGCGATTAGGTTTTTAATAAACGCTTATACTTCATGTTTGATTATAAAGCTGCCATAAAAAATATTCCGCAGAAGCCGGGCATTTATCAATATTTTGATGAAGAGGGTGAACTGATTTATATTGGAAAAGCTAAAAATCTGAAAAATAGGGTAAGCTCTTATTTTAATAAAGACAATTATAAAGTAAATGCAAAGACCAGAGTTCTTGTTGGCAAAATAAGAAAAATCACTTTTACTATTGTTGATTCTGAAATTGATGCCTGGCTATTGGAAAACAGCCTGATAAAAAAACATCAACCCAGATACAATGTATTATTAAAAGATGATAAAACCTACCCATGGATTGTTATCAAGAATGAAAGATTCCCCCGCATCCAATGGACAAGAAGGCTGGTAAAAGATGGGTCTAAATATTTAGGACCTTATCCATCCGTTGGGATGATGCACTCTATCTTAGGACTCATTAAGGAAACTTATCAATTAAGAACCTGCAGCCTTCCTTTAACGCCTCCAAATATTGCTGCTGGTAAATTTAGGGTGTGCCTTGAATACCAAATTGGAAACTGTAAGGGCCCTTGTGAGGCTTTGCAAAATGAAGAAGATTACAATAACTCTATTGAAGAAATTAAGGATATCCTTAATGGCAAAATCGGGAATGTATTAAGAGGCCTGAAGGAGAACATACTTGAAGCTTCATCAAGTTTGAATTTCGAACTGGCACATAAACTCCAGAAAAAATACGAGTTGCTGGAAAACTACCAGAGCAAATCTACTATAGTAAATTCTTCCATCACAGAGGTAGACGTTTTCAGTATTGCCTCCGATGAAAAAACTGCTTTTGTTAATTACTTAAAAGTAATGCATGGGACAGTAATCCAAACTCAAACCATAGAGATCAAGAAAAAATTGGATGAAACTGAGGAGGAACTGCTCCTGCTTGCCATTTTTGATTTCAGAAGTCGCTACCAAAGTGAATCCAAAGAAATTATTGTTCCTTTTGAGTTAGATATTAATGATGAAAAAATTCGTTTTACAGTACCTAAACAAGGTGAAAAGAAAAAGCTGTTAGACCTATCCTTAAAGAATGTACTTTTCTTTAAAAAAGACAAAATAGAACAATATGAAAAGCTAAACCCTGATCTTAGAACAGAGCGCATATTATTGCAAATGAAAAAGGATCTGCGCCTAAAAGAATTACCAAGACATATAGAATGCTTCGATAATTCAAATTTTCAGGGAGACTTCCCCGTATCGGCTATTGTAGTTTTTAAAGATGGCAAACCCTCCAAAAAGGATTACCGGCATTTTAATGTTAGAACAGTGGAGGGCCCAAACGATTTTGCTACCATGGAAGAAGCAGTTTTTAGACGATACAGAAGAGCTTTGGAAGAATCACAGCCCTTACCCCAACTTATTATAATTGATGGCGGCAAAGGGCAGTTATCCTCTGCTGTAAAAAGTTTAAAGGCTTTAGGTATTTATGATCAATTAACCGTTATTGGTATTGCCAAACGATTGGAAGAGCTCTATTACCCCGGAGACCAGTACCCTTTATATTTAGATAAAAAATCCGAAACTTTAAGAATTATACAACAACTAAGAGACGAAGCTCACCGTTTTGGAATCACTTTCCACAGAAAAAAAAGAGATAAAGGAACGCTTAAAACAGAACTGGAACTGATTGAAGGAATAGGAAAGACAACTGCCGACAAATTATTAACGCACTTTAAATCGGTTAAAAGAATTAAAGAAGCATCGGAAAATGATTTACTCCAGGTGATTAATACCAAACAAACCAAAGCTGTTTTGGCATATTTCAATCAACAAAAAAACCCCAATTAACATTGAGGCTTTTGAGTTTTAAGTGTTCAGAAAAATTAATATTCCCACATATCCTGTTCATACTGGATTAGAGAGCGCTTTATTCTGTCGGCCTCAAGTAGCTTATCTAAACCACTGGCTAAATCTTTACGGTCTTTCAACCTAATATCATCGATATTTGATTCTTTAGTGATTACACTGGTAAAAAATCTCAGTTGCAAAACATCGTCAAAACTATAGGCGATATTATCATTTGGATGTGACACAATGTATTTACATAAACGCTCCCTTACTGAAGGATAATTTATCCAAACAATGGGCTGCATATTATTTAACATGTCGCCTAAATTTCCGCTTGGTCCACTAGTTTCCTGACCCGGTAAGGCCGGCCCAGTATTCAAATTAACTGTATTAGGTACGATAACAGCAATACCAACTATGAAAGGTTTAAATTCTGCTCTATTTTTATCAAAATACCAATCTTCCATTACCCTTAAACCGAATTTAATGTTCTTTTCATAATCACTAAATTCTTCATCGCTGATAATCCCTAAAGTTGTCAATGTTCCGTCTATAGTAGCACTATCCACATCTAAATCAAACTTATCACTACTATAGCCATCCATTCTCCCTGCTCTCACCTCATCCAGAATAATTCTCACGATATTCTTCTTCGGATCTGCTGCTGTGAGGTACCTATTGGTGTTCTCCACAAAATATACGTCTCTCCAGATACGTTTGCTGTAGGTCACATCATCTGCCTTTACACGTGGAAAATCAGGAGCACATTTTATACTGTCTTTAGATAAATTTTTATCATATTTTACAGAATCGGAAAAATCATGGATAGATTTAATAACCGTTTTTTTCTTTTTAGGCTGAGCTTCGCTACCTGGTGTTTGGGCAGAAACGTTTGAAACTGCCATGCATCCGATTATAAAAGAAAATAATATCTTTTTCATCCCTTTAATTTTATCTACCTATTTGTATACTCACCGGAGTTTCTAAAGCAACGGTTTTTCCTGTCTCACCAACAGCTGATATGTTTAAGAAATAAACTACATCACCTGCGTTCAGTCCGCTAATCACTTGTTTAACCTGTCCGGAGAAATTATCATCAGTTGATTGAAGAATAACCGCATCCTGCCTTGGTTTTTGTACGTAAAGTGTGAACTTGCTGATGGTGTATTTAAAGTCAAAATCAAAATTTCTTAATTCTGCTACAAGTTTCCCTGTACTTTTCGCTGTAGCAGCACTTACTACACCTGATGCTTTCCCTGCAAACGTAGCAATGGGAGGAGGCACATCTTTAATCCTGAAATTAGTACTTCCCAATACCTGAGTTTTTCCGGGAGCAACTTCTGCAGAAACAGTAACAACTGCTTGCGTACCACCCGAAACTTTTGCAACATAATTCCCATTAGATCCTGATAAGCTTCCGCCTGTCATACTTACTTTTAATTTCTCCTTAGGAATACCCGGAGCGGAAATCGATATTGGATTATCAGGGCCAATATAAAAAACGTTCATTTTAGTTGGAGAAACAACTGCAGATGGCCTTGCTACTCTATAAGTTTGCTCAGGCGTCTCGTAAATTTTCTCGGTACCATCAGTTTGCTTTACCCTGATAGTGCCCTTCCACTTAAACTCTCCCTCACTATTGGTATTTAAAGTATAAAGCCCTCTTCCATCCTTGGCTGGCAGTTTAGAACCGTTTACTGTAACATCAGGATTTTGCTTGGAATCATATGCTGTTAAAAACACTTCCGCGGTATAAGGTTGGCCCTGTATAATATAAGAACTAGGTGCAACTACCACGGCTGCAAAAGCATCAAGTGTCACCAAAGCCTCATCCATTTTTGACAGGAACTTTCTTACTACAGCATTTTCTGCATTTTTAGCATCGGCTTGTATTTTAGATAAGATAGTCACGGAAGCAGTAACCGGAGTACCTTCACCGAAATTAGACTCTACCCAATCCAGTTTATTACCGGAAGTAGAACGTTTTACCGGATCTTTAGCTTCTAAAGAAAAAGCCACAGAAGCCCTGTCCTTCGGATCAACTAATGCCAGGAGTTTTTCCCGGGTTTCATTTACTTTTTGCTGAAGAACATAGCCTTTTCCTTTTTTCTTATTTCCTTCTGCCCACATTACTCTCGGAGACACATCTAAATCATCCCTATTTTTGATCTCACCGGTTTCCGGAACAATACCGGCAGCGGCATCTATCATTTCCTTTTTTAAAGCTTCAATATAAGTATCCAACTCTGCTGCTACTTTTTGAACCTGTTTGATTTTATCTAAAATAGGTCTCGCCCTTTCAGGGTTCTCTTTAAGTTTTGTTTGCTCAAACGCAGAAACAGACTGATTTAAACTTGCGTTTACGTTGGCTGTTGATGTTTTTAAGCTGTTGTTTATTGTTGAGAAAGCATTAAGAATGGTATCAGACACGTTAATGGCAAGCATTGCCATTAATACGAGATACATGATACCAATCATCTTCTGCCTTGGGGTTTCCTTACCGCCTGCCATTATTTAATATTTAGAGGTTTATCAGCTTTTTATTTAATACAACTACGCCCTAGGCTGGTTCATCGCAGACAACATATTGCCATACACTGCATTTAAGCTTGACAGGTTTCTTGACAATTTACCAACTTCATCTTTAAATTGCTTAGAATCTTCTAAAGACTCGTTAAAGTTTTGCATTGTTAAAGATAAATTCTGGTAGAATTTATTCATTGATTTTAAATGGGCACTTGAGTCTTGTAACTCTAACTCATACACAGCATTTAAAGCAGAAATATTTTTTCCTAGATTATTGATCTGATTATGATATTCTTTAGACACGCCTACAGAATTGGAGATTTCACTTACTCCCGTAACAGCCTGATCGAAAGCTGCTCCTAAATTACCTGCTTTTACAGAGGCTTCTTTTATATTATTAGCAAATTCATTTGTTGCTAATGATGCATCCGCAGCATTGGAAATCGAAGAAACTTTATTGCTAAAATTTTCCAATCCTTCTTTAATCTTAGCAGTGATATCATCTCCAATTTTCAGATCAGGTAAAAAACTACCTCCTCCGGAGGTGCCTCCTTTTATTTCCAATTCATTTAATTTGACAGCTTTATTCATGTCTGGGAGTTCGCCCGTATAGTCTTCTGAAAGCTGAGGATATACTTTTTCCCATTTTGGATCTTTATGAGGAGGTACAAAACCCATTATTAAAAATAATAATGCCTCTACCGTTAAACCAATACCAATAATGTAAGCTCCGCCCGGAAGGTGCAAGATCTTAAACATTGCTCCAACAATAACTACAGATGCCCCCCACGAAATAATTGCATCCAGTGAAATTTTAAACTTCTTTTTTTGAGCCATTTTATTATTTTTTATCTTCTTTTTTATGTATTAAGGTTTCATTTGACTAGGCTTATCTCTGATATCTCTTCCCACGAAAGGAGTTACACATCTAAAACCTATTGAAGAACGAGCAGAATCTGGATATTCATAAGATTTCGCAGAGTTTTGCAGGAAGTATCCAATATCTTTCCAAGAACCGCCTTTTACCACTCTTCTTTTATTATAATCCGGATCACCTTCTTTTACTGCTTTATCGTAAGAAGGGTTTAGGGTATTTACATAAGCGATTGCGGTTGGGTTATAAATGGAGCTTGTCCATTCTGCCACGTTTCCGGCCATATTATATAATCCGTAATCATTCGGGAAATAAGATTTAGCATAAACTGTAAAAGCACCACCATCATCAATATAATTACCTCTTCCTGGTTTAAAGTTTGCCAGTAAACAGCCTTTTGCGTTTCTGATATACGGACCACCCCAAGGGTAGCTGGTACCTACTCTACCGCCTCTTGCCGCATATTCAAATTGTGCTTCAGTTGGCAAATCGTAATCTAATCTTGCGGGTAATTTTCTTGATAACTTATAAGCTTCGTTTAGTCTTGAACGCCAGATTGAAAAAGCTTTTGCTTGTTTCCAGCTTACACCTACAACAGGATAGTTAGAAAATGATGGGTGTGAAAAATACCCTTTAGTCATTGGATCATTCTGAGCATAAGTAAAATCAGAAATCCAAACCAAAGTATCAGGATAAATAAATACTTCTTCCCTGTTTATAAAATTGTCTCTGGTTAAAGTAATTCCATTTTTATTGAGATTAGGGTCTCTGGCACCTCTAAGGTCGGCAGCTTTACGGTAATCAATCCATTCATAATTATACTTTAACTGCTCCACAATCAGCTCCTTTTTACCAAAGAAACGCTCATTATCCTGGTAGTACATGGCTTTATCAAGATCTTCTGTTAGCGTCTTATCTGCCCATATACCCTTGCCAGAAGAAACCTTCTTCCAGTCGATAAACTTATCTCCGGTATTCGCATCCTTACCTTTTGGCTTTAAAAAGTATTTTTCAGCCTTGGTATCCATCCTTTTGATAGCAATGGAGTCTCTCACCCAATTTACAAATTGTTTGTATTCGCTGTTGGTGATCTCAGTTTCATCCATATAAAAAGCAGATATAGTTACCTGCTTATTTTGTGGAAATTGAGAAATAGTTACATCCTGATCAACCTGGCCCATTACAAATGTACCGGCCGGGACGTAGACCATCCCATAAGGAACTTCCTGTTTTACTGATTTTGACCGCACACCTGTAAGTTCCCCCCTGCCTCCGCTACCGCCTCCACCGCAACCTGCAAGCGTAATGTATAATACTATCAAGGACGATAAGTATAGTTTTTTCATGTGTATTTTCAAATTTTATGTTCTTTTATTGATGCAAAAACGTTTCTAATATACAGAAATTCAACATTCCCAATTAAAAAATATTTCAAAACTTATAGAAAACTTCAAAATATATCATTCTGATTAAAAGTATCATTCTATTTCTTAATTCAAAATACCTGTTTGTTGGTATTTAAAATAATCCATTATTATTCGTAATACGATATGAAATTAATAAAGTTTCAAAAAAAAAACGCAACTTTTAATAAAAGTTGCGGTGAATACAAATTTCGCCCCGAATTACTTTATAGACTTGATATATTGTTCTATAGCCATCGTCATAGAAGGTGCTTCAGGTGTTGGTGCCGGAATATCCAGTATCAAATTGGCATCTAAAATCGCCTGCTGGGTGGTGGTACCAAATGCAGCAATGCGAGTTTTATTTTGCTTAAAGTCTGGAAAATTAATGAATAACGATTGTACACTGGAAGGACTAAAGAAAACAATTACATCGTAAAAAACCTCAGCAAGGTCTGATAAATCTGAAACTACTGTTTTAAATAGTACGGCAGGGGTAAAATCTATGCCCTGACCTCTTAGAAAAACTTCGGTAGCTTCGGCAGCAACATCTGAGCATGGATAAATAAATTTTTCATCACTATGCTTTTTCAGAACATCAGCCAGGTCTTTCGCTGTTTGTTTTCCAAAAAAGATCTTCCTTTTTCTATATTGAATATATTTTTGCAGATAAAGTGCTATTGATTCTGAAATACAGAAATATTTCAGGTCGGCAGGCACTTCATACCTCAATTCTTCACAAACTCTAAAAAAATGATCTGCTGCATTCTTGCTGGTTAATATTACTGCTGTAAAATCCGGAAGATTGATCTTGTCTTTTCTGACTTCCTTTGCAGGAACCCCCTCTACATGGATAAAGGATCTGAAATCTATTTTTAAGTTTAAAGAAGCTGCTAAATCAAAATAAGGAGACTTTTTATTTTCTGGCTCTGGTAATGTAACCAGTATACTTTTCACTTTGCTTTTTCTGTCTTGCAATTGAGAGTGCATAAAATTTTACTATATGTTAAGCGCTTTGATGATTACAATAAT
>JAZQRF010000293.1:0-2450 GCA_045629485.1 Pelobium sp.
GATTTAGCTGAAATGGCAAAATTTAATGCAGCACCAGGTAACCACAGGTTTTATCCGGGCACCATCAAAGTAGTCGATCAAAACGGAGATTATAGAATTGATGCCCAGGATTATGTAATCCGTGGAACAAATCGTCCGAAATGGATAGGAGGACTAACCAATACTTTCGGATATAAAAATTTCACATTGAGCTCATTTATGTATGCCCGTATAGGTCAGACCTATTTTGGTGGTTACCCGGGGAATCGCGTAGAAAATGATATATGGTCTTTTGATAATCCTGAAGGGCGTTGGCCAATGCCAAGTAGTGGAGCACAGATTGACAATTTTACACCTGCCATGCAGTTTAACAACGGATCTTTTGTTGCTGTTCGAAATATTTCCCTGATCTATGATGTTCCAGCTAAACTATTAAACCGGGTAAGTATTAACAATCTTCAATTAAACTTCCAGGTTCTCAATCCATTTATATTTGGAGGAGACATTGTTAAACTAGGCTTAAATCCTGATGACGATACCAACTGGGATGTTGCTTCTCAGGCGAATTCAAACACTACAGCTCCATTGGGTGGAGCTAATAATAATACGATTCTTCAACAAGCCTTTGTATTTGGCTTAAGGCTCGGGTTATAATATTGATTGATAAAAACGATAGTTATGAAAAAATATATTTCAATTTTAGCGATATTGTTTATTTGTTCTTCTATGTACTCATGCAAAGATTTTCTGGAAGAGAAGCAGGTTTCTAATCTTACTCAAAATTACTTTAATGATGAAAGTGGATTGAATACTTTAATCAATGGTTTATATGTATATGCCCGTGTAAAACATGAATGGGATGCAAATGGGGCCAGATTAATTGAGCCGGAAACAGATGCCTATATGACTTCTGTAGTTGCCAATGCCCGTATGGGAAGTGCCATTTATGGTTCTGATGTGAGTACAATAGCCAGTAATGTTAATAATTTTTTAGGTACAGCGAATGCTAATAATGCTCCCATGGGAGCTTATCCCCATATTAATAATTGTAATATTGCATTAGATGTGTTGGATAATATTAAACCAGGGAAATTTGGCACAGATGCAGCTTTTAGTATCGGACGCAGAGCAGAAATTTTATTTTTAAGATCATGGGCATATTATCTGGTGTCTAGCCAGTTAGGAGATGTTCCGCTTTTGCTTACTCCTAAACGCGAAGATAATGGGATATACAATTATCCAAAATCCAAAATAGAGGATGTCTATAAGCAAATCATTTCTGATATGCGTTATGCTTATCAGAATCTTCCGCCAACCACAGATCGGGGCAGAGCTTCAAAATGGGCAGCGGGTCATTTTCTGGCCAAACTTTACTTAAACAGGGCACAAGCCGCCGGATTTCAAAACAGTAGTGAGCAGCACCTGAAAATGCTTTATAAAGGTAATGTCGCTACGGATATTGATTCGGTCATCACCATTACCACTGAGGTAATAAATGCAATGGGTGGGGCTGCTGGTTTAGCGCCGGATTACTGGACCTTATTTGACCCTAAAGTTTCAGAAACAGCACCACATAAGGAGGTACTATGGTCGGCACAATTTGATGTGAATGTGAATTTAAATGGCCGTTTTCAAAACCGATCAGTTAATTATCATACCGGAGATTATACCAATCAAACCGGAGTAACCCGGGCAATGGCTTACGGAAGACCTTTCGGAACTTTTAAACCAACAGATTGGGGCTATGATAATTTCAGGGATAAAGTAAATGATTCCAGGTATTACAAGACATTCCAATATGAATACATCAGTAATATGCCGGCAGCTACAAGCACCTCTTATACCTGGAGTGCAGCGGCCGCCACATGGTGGAATGCCAATAAGCCTGCGGGGCAGCCTACGGTAACAACAGGAAGTAAAAGAATCCTAACCAATGAAAGGGCACTAATTTATCTTGAAAATCAAAGAGAGGAAGCTCTGGATTCTGCTATGGTGATGAGTATGCCTTTTCAGTTTATGGTAAGATGGATTAAATCGGCTACCACCAACAGGTATTACTACAGGTTGTTTATTGATCAGTCTTCTATGGGCTTGGCTACAGCCAGAGTTGCTCCTTATCTTTCTTCAAAGAAGTATGTTGATCCGCTAAGGGGCGGAAGCTCTGATGAAGCGAATTTTAATAGCGAAAACGGGACTAGAGATGCAATTCTGATGCGGTTAGCAGAGACTTATTTGATAAGGGCAGAAGCTTATGGTCGAAAAGGACAGTATGGGGCAGCTGTAAATGATATTAATGTGCTTAGGCAAAGAGCTGCTTATAAAGCGGGAGAAAGCCGCCCTAGAGTATTAGTAGAATGGGAACCTAAAGCGGCAACGTTAACTCCTGCAGAGAAGCAAGTGCCTTATCCTGCCACCGCTACTGCTGCTAACGCTATACAAGTTTCAGAGAATCATTTTACACCAGGTACACC
>JAZQRF010000294.1:0-3046 GCA_045629485.1 Pelobium sp.
GAACGAAATGTTTTATGCATAATTACCCTTAGTGTTCAAGAAAAATCAATTTTAATCTCTGGCACTAAGATATCAAAGGAATAAAAATTCCTATGCCAGGCCGTTATTAAAAAATTCCGGGATATGATTTTAAAAACCATCCACCTTCAGCTGATGTTTAAACTAAAAATGCAAAACCTGCACCTATGCTGAAAGAACCAATACTAAAGATTATGAACAAAATCTACCAGCCTGGCACAATGGTAGAAGTAAAATTTAAGCGCTATGACCTAGCCTTTAAAACAGATGATAAAGGAAGGCCTATCCTCCTCTTCATCGGAGAAAAGGATGAAAAGGGCAAAATTAAAGGAGAACGTTACGCCAGGCGCTTTGTCGAAAATCCGGAAGGAGTAGTCATCAAAGACCACTGGGATCATAAAGGGAAGGCGACTGCGCAACTCTGAAAAAAAATTTTCTACTTGATATCTTCCGGGTCAAGTTCGTTGCCTTCTTCATCTATACGCTGATTTTCACCATAGTTACCATTATCTTCCTCCGACTTTTGCTCTACAGGATCAATCGGTGATTGCTCCTTTTTTGGTTCTTCATTTGGGTCTTTCATATCCTTTTAATTAGTTCATTCATTTAACAGCACTGCCGGCAGAAAGTTCTCACTAATTAAAACCCCATGATCTTTTCTCTATGGACAAAGTGGTTGATTAACTTTCTTAAGCAAACCTAAAATTATTACGTTACTTGTATAACACAAAAAATGGTTTCATAGACGTTCCGAGCAGAATTATCTCCTACCTCTTATAGAAACCAACTCCATAAAACTTATATTATTTTATATAATTGATTTTTTAAAAATAATATTCTAATTTATACATAAATATCAAATTTATATTTCAATACCAATACATTTGCTACCTACAAATTGCTATAAACGATGTTGAAATCAGAAGAAAAAGATATACTTACCCAGTTATTGAACGATGTTGCCCAGAAAACCAGCCAATTTATGGGATATCCTGTTTCGAAAGATTTTGACTTTGATGAATTGCTACCGTTTTTAAAATATCCAATGAATAATATTGGAGATCCTTTTATACCTTCAACCTACGCTGTAGATTCCAGGGAACTAGAAAAAGAGGTAGTTAAATTCTTCGCTGAACTTTTTAGGGCTAATCCAGATGATTGGTGGGGATATGTCACTAACGGCGGTTCTGAAGGAAATCTATATGGTCTTTATTTAGCCCGTGAATTGCATCCTAAGGCTATGGTTTATTATTCCGAAGCTACGCATTACAGTGTTCAAAAAAACCTCCATCTATTGAACATGCCAAATATCACCATCAGCAGCCAGGAAAATGGGGAAATTGACTATGAAGACCTGGAAAATACAATTCGGATGAACAGGCACATGCCCGTTATTATCTTTGCCAACATCGGCACTACCATGACAGAGGCAAGGGATGATATAGGAAAAATAAAATTGATTCTCAAAAAACTGGCTATCAGACATTATTATATTCATTCTGATGCGGCTTTATCAGGAAGTTACAGTGCATTAATTCAGCCAAGACCCTCATTTGATTTTGAGGATGGTGCAGACAGTATTGCTATTAGCGGACACAAATTTCTGGGCTCTCCAATGCCATGTGGTATTGTTGTGGTGAAAAAGTCAAACCGTGACAGGATTGCAAGATCTGTGGCGTACATAGGGTCTATTGATACCACAATATCAGGATCAAGAAATGGGCATACCCCTATCTTCCTTTGGCATACCATCAAAAAACTGGGTATCCAGGGATTAAGAAAACGGGCGGAGGGCTGTTTGGAAATTGCTGAATATACAGTAGAAAGACTGCTGAGTATTGGGGTACCCGCATGGCGGAATATCAACGCCATCACCGTTAACTTCCCTACGCCTGACGTTAAAATTCTACGTAAATGGCAACTTGCCTCCGAAGGTGGAAATTCTCATATCATTTGCATGCCGAATATCACCAAAGAGCAGATCAATGAATTTATTGAAGAATTAATTAATTGTAGAAATGAATTTCGACCGCAGCCTGTTGTAGCATAAAGCTTAAATTGCCTCCTTTACCATGCTATGGATCTCACCCAGCGTTTTCTCACTAAAGTTATGATTGCCATCTAACCATTTATTAACTTCTGAAACTGGAAAGTCAATAATATTGGCCAGTGTATCACTGTCAATACCTTTTTCTGTTAAAATGGATCTTATTTTACCAGCGGATTCAATATTTATTTTGGTTAACTTTTCTATGGCTGGATTTCCTTTTTCTGCTAGCCAGTTGGAAACCATATCGTCGTTTGGTACTTTCATTCTATTTTAAATTTTCAGCAAAGATCAGAAAATTCAAATAGATACGTTTGAGAAAAATCAAAATTTTGGAATAGAAAGATACAGCCAATATAATGACTTGGGTTTGAGCTTGATCATTAAAACATGTTACAACAGTAAACACCCTATATTCCAAGCATATATCAATGGAAATTTCCAATATAATTTTAAAGCTTAAAATCTTAATTATCTTCAAGAATAATTTAATGATTTATCGATAAATTAATTAATATTGCATTAAATCTAAAGATAACTAATGAAAAAAACGCTAATCTTATTAACGCTCCTCTGTTCAAGTTTATTAACCATGGCACAGTACGAAAATGCCAAACAAGTTTTTGAAAGTCCAAAACTTAAAGAAGCTGTAAAATCCCACAAAACGGTAGCAATTTTACCTTTTCAGATTAGCCTAACTTACAAAAAACTGCCAAAGAATTTCGATTTAGAAACAAATAAGCAGAAAGAACAAGCTTTGGCTACCTCTATCCAATCGAGTATGTACACCTTCCTCCTGCGCAAAGCAGACAGCTATACCGTGGAATTTCAGGATGTTGAAAAAACAAATGTACTACTTAAGAAAAAAGGCCTAACCGATTCTTTGAGTGTCTATACAAAAGACGAAATCGCAAAAATCCTTGGCGTTGATGCCGTTATCTCTGGGAAATATGAAAACGAGCAGACCAGATCTGAGGCGGG
>JAZQRF010000295.1:0-20804 GCA_045629485.1 Pelobium sp.
TGGCCTCCGACTTATTAACAGAGGTGCCAAAAAAGATAAAAAGGGAATTAGAGGAAGCAATAGCAGAATGGCTTATATTGAAGATTTGGAGGAAGCTATAAAAATTGTAGCAGAATGGACAACTCCAATAGGAACTCTAGCAGAGTTGTTTATGGCATTTGGCATAAGAAAGAAGAGCTTGGTTACTGACATCAATATTAAATATAAAAAACAAACAAAGATAAATTCTAGATAGAATATGGTACTAAAAAGATATAAAGTTGAAAATTTTCGGTCAGTTCTAAATAGCGGTTGGATTGATTGTGATAATGTAACAACGTTAGTGGGAATTAACGAAGCCGGAAAGTCAAATTTACTTTTGGCGTTATGGAAACTAAATCCAGCAAGAGAAGGAAATATTGATGTTTTACACGATATGCCAGTTTCTAAATTAAGCACTTATCGAAAAACTCCAGAACATATAAAATTCATTACAGCAGAATTTGAGCTTGATGATGAAGCTATAAAGAACATTGAAACTCAGGTTTTATGCAATCTAAAAGGAGATAAATCTGTAACTGTAGCACGATTTTATGATGGGAGTTACAGATTCGAGTTCCCAAGTGGTAATCCAGAATCGACAAAAACAGAAAAAGTAAAAAAAGAAATTGAAGACGGAGAAGAACCTGTTGAAGAAGATATTATAGTAGCATATGAAGGTGCCGATTTAGAAAAGGCTATTCTTTCAGAATTACCATCATTTGTCTATTATTCGAACTACGGAAACTTATCATCAAAAATTTATCTTCCAAATGTTATAAAATGGTTGGATGGAAAATCGGTTGATGGAATAGATATAAATGAAGAACAAGTTCGGACGTTGAGAGTGCTTTTTGAATTTGTAAAATTAGATCCAAAGGAAATTTTGCTATTGGGTAAAGACCCTAAAGAAATGGCAATTGCCCGTAATGGAGGACGCGCAAATGTACAACCAACAAGTGCTGATATTACAAAGGCAGAAGACGATAAAGAAGAGCGTAGCATTCTACTACAATCAGCCTCAGGTGATTTAACAAAAAGATTTAAAGAGTGGTGGAAACAAGGAGAGTATAAATTTAGATTTGAAGCAGATGGTGACTATTTCCGAATTTGGGTATCAGATAGTGTAAGAACTGACGAAGTAGCATTAGAACTTCGTAGTACAGGGCTTCAATGGTTTATCAGTTTTTATTTGATCTTCCTTGTTGAAAGTCAGGAACAACATGAAGGTGCAATCTTATTACTTGACGAAGCTGGACTTACTTTACATCCCTTAGCTCAAAAAGACCTTGCCACATTCTTTGATAATTTATCTCGAGGCAATCAAATAATCAATACAACGCATTCACCATTTATTGTTGATACTTCTAATATTGACAAGTGTAGAGTGGTGTATATGGATAACGAGGGATATACAGTTGCCTCAAGCAATTTAAGACAAGGAAGTGATGCTTTAAATGAAAAATCCATATATGCAGTTCACGCGGCTTTAGGACTAAGCGTTTCTGATGTTCTATTACAAGGTTGCCAAGCTATTGTAGTGGAGGGGCCATCTGACCAGTACTATTTAAATGCCATTAAGGGATTTCTGATTAGAGAAAAGCTTATTGCTCCGGAACAAGAAATTGTATTCGTACCCTCAGGAGGAGTAAAAGGAGTTCCTGGTGTTGTTAGTATGATTTCGAGTAAAGCAGAGGATTTGCCTTATTTAATTATCGATTCTGATAAGAGTGGGGAAGATGCGAAGAAAAGATTATTATCAGGATTGTATAAAGGATTTGAGAAGAAATTACTTGAGGTTAAAGATTATACAGGAGTTGAAAAATCAGAAGTAGAAGATTTGATTCCTTTTGCTTTGATTAAGAAAGGAGTTGACAGGCTTTTCAATTCCTTGATTGAAGTCGATTTTGAAGATAAATATAAAACAGACTCACCTGTAGTCACTCAAATTGAGGCATTTGCTGAAGCTAATGGAATTGAATTAGAAAAGGGGTGGAAAGTGGGACTATCTATGACTGCAAAAACTCAATTAAAAAACAAGAAGTTTGAAGCTATACCAAAAGATTACATAGATAAATGGATTGAACTTTTCAAGGCACTCTTATCGGCATAAATGTAATCGGCATTTTGAATATTTAAAACCCGAGCAAACCTCGGGTTTTTTGTTTTAAGCACTCTTTGCTACTTCAATAGCTTCCCCTGCAATTCCAATAATCTTTGTTTTTTTTCAGCGCCAATATAATTTTGGGTCGATTTAATATCTTCATGGCCTATTACATCCTTAATAGTGTTCATAGATGCACCTAAATCATGCATCATGGTAGCAAATGTATGGCGGGCGAAATAAGTGCTTATATCGGAGGTAATGCCTAATGTTACAGCAATTTTTTTTAACTTAACATTTACACTACTAATATAAGAGCGTATCTTTTTTTGTTTAACATTTTAGGTAGCGCCCCACGGCACCACGTTAAAAATGTAGTTATTGCCCAGTTTTTTACTTCCATGTAAATCAATGATAGATTGTATTTTTGGATTTAGGAATACTCTGATCTGTTTATCAGGTAGTTTTGCAGAAGTCTTTTGCCTAACGAAATAAAAAGCATCGCCTTTTATATCCGACCATTTTAACTTGAAAATATCATAAAAATTCATTCCATTAGCTAAATACGAGAAGATGAACATATCCCTTGCGAAAATCTCTTTATCGTCTTCACTTTGGTAGTTTACCATGAGCATTATTTCATCATGCTCCAACGGTCTTTTTGCACTTCTCGATTTCGGAATAACGTACTTGCCCTTTCCGAATGGATTTTTTGTAATGTGCAGTACGCCAGTTTCTGTTAAAGAATTGATGATGGCTTTTACTCTGGTTAAATACATATTTAATGTAGTGACAGAATATGTCTTTGCCAATTTATCTTTATTTTTCTCAATGATGTAGTTCGTGCCTAGAGCCCATTTTTGAAAAGCTTTTAGATAATCAGGTGTAAGCCCTTTAACATACAGCTTTTTAGACTTTTTTTCATTAAGGTTAAATCTTTCTAATAAATCAGCTGCTTGAAAGTACAATCTGGAGTTGGCAAAATTCTCTTCTTTTTTTAGCAAAGCAGCTTTCTCTCTTATGAGATCTAACAAATCATTCCTGTCGCCAGTATTTTTAAACCGCATTGTAAAAGTGTCGAAATTGAACACCTCTAAATCCTCAATAATATCATTGGCCTTTTTTAAGAGTTCGTCTAATTTGCTTTTTGTTTTTTTCTGGTTGGCATCTAGTCGGTGACCATTTAAAATCTTGGTAAACTCCACATCATCGGCACTGAAAATCGTTTCGAAAAATTTGCTTTTACGCTCATGTGTTACCCTGATTTTTATAGGATAAAAACCGGTCTTTTTAGGACGTCTTTTGTCGTGGTACAGATTACAATTGGCCATATGTTAAATTAAATGTTTAGATTGAAAATGTTTGCAAATTTTAAAAAGTGCGCAAACAATTTGCAAACATTTTTAAAATATGCTAAAATTCAGTGTGTTAGTTGTTCTTTCAACTAATTGACAATCAATGAGTAATTAATATGGTGTGATTCTATGAAATGCGGTAAAAACGTATATTACGTCTCTACTGATGACATAGTTATTATTTATGTGAGCCGCAAAGATACCGATTAGCGCTATGAATGTCAAGGACTTGAACAGTTTTGGGCGCTTCATTTCTTTTATGACAAAATATTGATATGCTTATATTGGGTGGCGCTACTTAAAATATTATTTTTGTATCAAATAAATTAGTCTTTTGACTTAACAATTTTGACTTTAATACTTTAAGAATGTATCCAGAATATTTAGTTGCCCCAATGAGAACAGACCTTACAGAGGCTGGTTTTCAAGAGTTAAAAAATGCAGAAGAAGTTAAGAATGCAATTGAGAACGAAGGAACTACATTTGTTGTAGTAAACTCGGTATGCGGTTGCGCTGCTGCAAATGCAAGACCAGCTGCAAAAATTGCTGCAGCTAACGGAAAAAAACCTGCAAAACTAGTAACAGTTTTCGCCGGTATGGAAAAAGAAGCTGTTGATGCTGCCCGTGACTACATGTTGCCTTATCCTCCGTCTTCTCCGGCGATGGCATTATTTAAAAATGGCAAATTAGTTCACATGATAGAGCGTCATCAAATTGAAGGAAGAGCTGCGCAAATGATTGCAGACAACCTGATTGGTGCTTTTGAAGAGCATTGCTAATACTATAAAAAGAAAAGGCTCTACATGAGCCTTTTCTTTTTATAAATCTCCTCTTTTTAAACTAAAGTAAATGCTGGTCCCCTCGCCTTCTGTACTTTCTGCGAAAATATTCCCATCGTTTAAAAGGACAAATTCTTTACACAATACCAATCCCAAACCGGTACCTTTTTCATTTTTTGTTCCTGTGGTACTATCCAGCTCTTTAGTAAAGATCTCTGCTAACCTATCTTTAGACATGCCAACTCCACTATCTTTTATAAAAAATTGGTAAAAACCATTTTCCAGGGCATTGCAGCCAAGAGTAATTACACCGCCATTTAAAGTGAATTTTATTGCATTCGAAAGCAGATTCCGTATGATAAAATTAAAATGATCCTGATCTGCAAAAACCGGCAGGCTTTCCGGAATGAGGTTCTCTATATGAATATGCTTGCTACTAATGCTTTCTGATAAAAAATCTAAATTCTTTTGTATGGCAGCGGTGCTGTTAAAATTAACCGGATTTACCGTCGCTCCTTTTATTTGGGCATTCCCCCATGCTAATAGATCGTCTAAAGTCTCCAGGGCGCTTGTTGATTGAGTGATCACTTTTGAAAGTACCAGCTGCTCTTCTTCTTCATCCAGCTCCTTGTCCTTAATCATAGTTAATACAGCCAAAGTATTCGTATAGGCGCTTCGTAAATCGTGACCAATAACAGAAAACAGCCTGTCTTTAACATAATTACTTTCGGCCAGTCTATCCTTTATGATAACATTTTGCTTATTTAAAAGCCTAATACGGTAATAAGAATAGGCGAAAATAATCATCGATAAAAGAGCAATCACTAATAGTATAATACTCAGGTCTCTCTGTTGCGTTCGGGTTTCATTGATATCATTTGCCAGCTTAATTTTTTCATTGGCTTTTGCTAATTGATATTCATCCTTTATTTTGTCTATTTCCCGTTCTCTCTTCTTAACATCTAATTTTGCGAGCGCCTGGTAGGACTCATTAGTATAATGAAGAGCCTTTTTATAATCGCCCTGTTTTTCATAGTTTTCTTTTAAAAGCTCCAATATCTCCACCTCCAGGTCTATTACTTTCATGCTCCTGGCTTTTTCCAAAGCAATAATTCCTTCTCTGTTACTGGCAGCGTAATCCTTTTTAAGATAATAGGCCATAGAAATATTCTGAAGGTTTTTCATTATACCTTCAGGAAAATTCATTTCAAGCGATTCTTTAAAAGATCTTCTATAAAAGTCGATGGCTATATCATATTCTTTCTTTTCTTTATACACAAGGCCAATATTCATCAGCGCCAATGCTCTTTGAGAAATATCCTTACTTTTTTCTTTACTGGTGATGTCATAAATTTTGGTAAATATATTTAATGCTTCATCAAGTTTTCCCTGTTCGGCGTAACCAATGGCTTTATTGTTCAGGATATCAATCTCTATGTCCGGATCTTTCAACATCCTGTTTAGAGAATCTGCCTTATTTGCATGCAATAAAGTGCCTTTAAAATCTTTAGTTTGAATAGCGATTGCGCTTAATTTCACATACGAGGTAGTAATTCCGCGTAAATCTTTGAGCTTCTCGTAAAGGGTCAAAGATTTATAAACATAAGATGTTGATTTAGCAAACTCTCCTTTTCTCCCATAAATTATAGTTAATAGACCGAAGGATCGGGCCAGCTCTTTTAAAGCATTATGCTCCTGCGCTATTCTAACGGCTCTTTCGGAATACCCAATGGATTCGGTGAGCTCTCCATGCATAGACAACAAGTTGGAGATATTATGATTTGCAGTCAGCTCCCCCTTCCAGTATTTCTTGTCCTTTGAATATTGTACTGCTTTTTTCCCATAGAACATCACAGAATCTATCTGGTTTGGGCCTAAAGAACGCATGATATTGGTATATGCGTTTATAACCAGCGAATCATTTTTACTATCTTTAATGATTCTTTTATAGTGATTAATTTCTTTCTCTTGAGAAATTAAAAAACTAAATAGTAAAAGGAAACTTATTATCTTCATTAATTATTAAGGGATCTTCTAAAAAATACGAACAGAGTCTTTACAAATCACTTAAAGAGTTATCCTTTTTAAAATATCTTTGCACTTGTTTTTACTGTAACAAACATTACTCATGAATCTTATCCGCGTTAAATTTATAACAATATTCCTATATTTTTTCACTCCCGCTTTCACAATACAATTAAAAAGTTTTGCTCAGGTTAACATAAATAACTCAGCATCTGATTATAGAGCGTCGCCTGAAAAGATTAATGATTTAGTCCACACCAAACTCAATGTTAGTTTTGATTATAAAAAGAGGCATTTAAATGGTGAGGCGTGGCTAACCCTAATACCTCATTTTTACAATACTGATTCCTTAACTCTTCATGCGAAAGGAATGGATATACATAAAGTGGAACTTATTAATGGGACTCATAAAAATGAATTAAAATTCACCTACGACAGCCTATTTCTTAGAATTTCTTTAAATAGAACTTATACCGCCAAAGAAAATTACACCATATATATTAATTATACTGCCAAACCTGATGAACTAAAAACTAAAGGAAGTGCTGCCATATCAAACGCCAAAGGTTTATACTTTATTAATCCAGACAGTACAGAAGCAGGTAAACCGGTTCAAATTTGGACACAGGGAGAAACCGAAAGTTCTTCGGTTTGGTTTCCAACGATAGACAGCCCCAATCAAAAAACCACGCAGGAGATCAGCATGACTGTTCCTTCTAAATATGTTACCCTCTCTAACGGAACACTGATTTCAAAAAAGCTAAATAATAACAAAACCAGAACAGACACGTGGAAAATGGACAAGCCACATGCTCCATATTTATTTATGATGGCCGTGGGAGATTTTAGCATTTACAACGATAGGTGGAAAAATATTCCTGTTGATTATTATTTAGAACCCGCTTATGCCCCCTATGCAAAGAACATTTTTGGGAATACCCCAGAAATGATGGAATTCTTCTCCTCCAAATTAGGTATAGATTATCCCTGGGATAAATACGCACAAATTGTGGTAAGAGATTTTGTAAGTGGCGCTATGGAAAACACTACAGCTACCTTGCATGGTGATTTTGTTCAGCAAACAGACCGAGAATTGCTTGACGGTAGCGCCGGAGAAGATGTAATTGCACATGAATTATTCCATCACTGGTTTGGTGATTATGTAACTGCCGAAAGCTGGAGTAATTTACCCATGAATGAGTCTTTTGCCGATTTAAGCGAAACCCTATGGAACGAATATAAGTATGGCAAAGATGCCGGAGATGCTACCAATTATGACGCCATGCAGGCTTATCTAAATAATCCTATGGCTAAAACCCAACATCTCATACGCTTTCATTATCATGATAAAGAGGACATGTTTGATGTGGTTTCTTACCAAAAAGGTGGGAGAATACTAAATATGCTGAGAAATTATCTTGGAGAAGATGCTTTCTTCGGGGGTTTAAATCTATATCTTAAAAATAATGCTTTTAAAACCGGCGAAGCACATCAACTTCGGATTGCACTGGAAGACGTAAGCGGAAAAGACCTGAACTGGTTTTTCAATCAATGGTATTTCAGAGAAGGACATCCTGAACTTTCCATCAATTATGAATGGGATGCAGCTAATAAGCAACAAAAAGTAATTCTTTCTCAAAACCAAAAAGAAGATGTTTTTAGGTTACCGATGAAAATTGACATATACGTTGATGGAAGAAAAAAAACTCATCAGTATACCATGACCAAACGGACTGACACATTAAGTTTTGTCCTTACACAAAAACCCGACCTTGTAAATATTGACGCTGATAAAATTTTGCTCACAAAAAAAACAGACAGTAAAACCTTAAAAGAATATGCATTTCAATATAAAAATGCTCCATTATATGTAGACAGACTGGAAGCTTTAAATGCTGCAATTAAAGCACCATCGGATGAACTCGCCCAGGAAATTATTATAGCCGCCACAGCTGATCAATTTTACAAATTAAGAATTGATGCGATAGAAGCTTTAGATCTTTCTAAAAAGGAAATAAAATCTAAGGCCTTACATATATTAAAGAATCTCATTTCCAACGACGAGAAAACTTTGGTTAGAGCTGCTGCAATTAGTTCGCTTGCGAATTTAAAAGACAAAAGTATAGATGCAATTAATAAAGAAGCTTTAAAAAGTAAATCATACGCTGTACAAGCGGCAGCTTTAGGCGCTATTGCTAAATATGATAAGATGACGGCTTTGTCTATTGCGCAACAATTGGAAGAAGATAGCAGGGGCCCTCTCGCCATAGAAATTGTATCTTTATATACTTCCTTGGGTTCAGAAGCAGATTTCCATTTTGTATCAAAAGCTTTTAAAAATGGCTCTATAGAAGATAAATTTGTAATGATACAGGATTATGTTTCGATGCTTTTAAAGGTTAATAATCTAACAATCGTAAAAGAAAACTTAAAACAACTCTACGAATTTGGAGCTAAGAACAAGCATTACGGCATAGATAAATACGTAATTGGCCTGCTTGAGACCTATCAAAAAATAAAAAAGGAACAACTTTCTAAAGCTAATACCGAATTAAAAAGGAGTATTCAGACACAGATAGATCTTTCTGAAGAAAAAATTGATCAGCTTAAGGCATTATAATTAATCACATTCATATTTAAACTTAAAAATCCAATGTTAACATTGGATTTTTGTTATAAATAGATATTTAACATATACAAAACATCAAAATAACATTAAATACCAATAAGTTAACTCCAATAGCGCTTAAGAATTGGAGTTATTTTTAAAATTTAATAATAATACCAAAAAAAAGAGATTACAATTTCAAAATTTCAACAAAAAATACAATTTGATATAAAATTTTCATAAAAATTCAAATTTTAATATATTATTTACATCAAATACCTACATTTGTTGTGTAATTAATTAGTTAATCACATTAAAATTTAGAAATTATGAAAAAGGTATTTATATTATCACTCGTAGCCCTTGTATTATCATTGTCTACCCAAGCCGATGATGGCTCAGCTAAAGCAACAAAAACATTGGCAAGTGTATCTGATAACACTTTAAAAAATTTCGGTTCTATTTTTTACCGAGCTAGTGACGTTAAATGGACAATGAACAACAAGTATCAAAAAGCAACATTTAACTTAAATGGCAAACCATCTTATGCAATATATGATTTTAACAGTGAGTTGCTAGTTGCTACACAAGCCGCTACCACAGAAGAACTTCCTGTAAAAGCACAACAATCTTTAAAAAACAATTATTCTAATTACAGAGTTACGAAAGCGGTTAAAGTAATTTCAAGACCTGCTGATTATAAATTTAATGATGATACTGATCATTATTGGGTTTCTATGGCAAACGAAGAGAAACAGGTAATTCTTTTAATCAGCCCTTCGGCAGACATTACTATTGTTAGTTCCAAAAATTTAGGTTCTTAATCAATATTTCATACAATCAAAAAGCCGGCTAATTAGTCGGCTTTTTTGTTTTTTTTAGATTTCAGATGTAATAGAATTAATTATATTACGTATTTAAATAAAACATCTATGGAAGGTATAAACATCATTACAGACGAAAAAGGAAATAACAAAGCGTTAATTTTAGACCTTATTCTCTTCAAAAAAAACAACATTAAAGCAGAAATTGTACTGGAACAATTAAAAGATCTTCAGAAATGGATAGACGAAACCGGCGAACAAACAAAACCAGACAATAATACATGGGAAGCAGCTAAATCCAAATTGAACAAATTAAAAGATCTTTAGAATGAAATTTTTTATCAATACGGTTTATTTGCTTTTACTTTCAGGATTTGTGCATGCACAATCCGATTCGTTACAAAAGTCCACCCTAAAATTCATCAGTTATTCCGATTACCATCAATACAGCACAGGTAATGATACAGATATGGGTTTAATTGCAGAAGTTAACAACTATCCATCCCCAAAAAATGTAATGGCATTAGCAAAAGAATTAGGATTGTCTGCGACTCAAAAAACTCAGGTAAAAGCAATACTTACAGAGATGAACAGGAAAGCTTTAGAAATGGGTAAATTTCTAATTGCCGAAGAAACCAAACTGAACAAACAATTTACCAACAACACAATAAATGAGGGTTCTTTAGTTTTTTATACCAATAAAATTGGTGCCTTGCAGGGCGAGTTAAGAAATGCGTATTTAAAAGCTCACCTAAAAACCTTTAAAACTCTTAGCCCTCCACAATTGAAAAAATATTCTCAGCTGAGCAATAAAAACAAGTAATTTTTAATCTTTCGACATTAAACAATAACTTAGCAACCTAAAATAATAGAGTATGAAAACATCTTTCGACTTTGAAAAACCCATTGCAGATTTACAGCAACAGGTAGAAAAAGTACAACAGGTAGCAGAAAAGACTAAGGTTGATATGTCTGCCACATTGAAAGAACTGGAAGAAAAAATAGAAATCACCAAAAACGAAATTTTCAATAACCTTACCGGCTGGCAACAAGTTCAGATTTCACGCCACCCCGAAAGACCCTATACATTGCAGTATATCGAAATGATTTGCGATGATTTTATTGAAATGCATGGAGACAGAACAGTAAAAGATGATAAAGCTATCGTTGGTGGTTTTGGAACAATAAACGGTCAATCTGTAATGATCATCGGTCACCAAAAAGGCATCAATACCAAAATGCGCCAATACCGTAATTTTGGAATGGCTAACCCTGAAGGCTATCGTAAAGCCTTACGCCTTATGAAACTTGCCGAGAAATTCAACAAGCCTGTGGTAACTTTTATAGATACTCCCGGAGCATTTCCAGGCCTGGAAGCCGAAGAACGCGGACAGGGTGAGGCTATCGCAAGAAACTTGCTGGAGATGTCGGTTTTAAATGTTCCTATCATCTGTATTGTAGTTGGTGAAGGCGCTTCTGGAGGAGCCTTAGGGATTGGAATTGGTGATAGAGTATACATGCTGGAGCATACGTGGTATTCTGTAATTTCTCCGGAATCTTGTTCTTCTATCTTATGGAGAAGCTGGGATTATAAAGAGCAAGCTGCAGAATGCCTAAAACTAACGGCAGATAATATGTATCATAACAAGCTTATTGATGGAATCATTAAAGAACCTATGGGTGGGGCACACCAGGACCCTAAACTGATGGCCGAAACCATCAAACAAAAGCTGATTGTAGACTTAGCAGAATTAAGAGCAAAACCTGTTGAAAAACTGGTAGAAGAAAGGATAGAGAAATTCTGTAATATGGGCGTTGTTGTAGAAGACTAGAAATAGTTTTAGATATTTTAATAAAGCTTCATGTATTACTACATGAAGCTTTATTTTTTTAGCCATGGTTTAAAATAAGCTCCTTTTACTTTACATTGATTTTTACTGAGTAATAGTCCTCAGTACCTTAAAACTACACTTGCCTGGGCAAGAAGTCAAACAAAAAGCCCTATGTATTACTACACAGAGCTTATAATAAGGTAATACAAATGAAGCAATTACCTGCTCATTCCGAATTTCTTCTCGTATTCACGCAAGATTAAATTTACCTCCTTATTCAATTCAGTTTCACCATATCTTTTAGTGATCTCATCAAACTGGGCTAATACAAATAAACCTAGCTGAATATCTCTCATTCCCAAATTCTCAGAATTTTGAATCAATGAATAATGATATTTCAATTCTCCGGCTATCAAATCTTTAGTTTGTTTTAATAAATCTTTGGCCTCTGATTTCATTCCCAATTGATAGAGAATATCAACAATTTCATACTTACCCAAAGCAAAATTGGCATCGTAGGTAGTAGTAATTGGCAACACTTTCAAACATTCTTTCATCACATTCCTGGCGGAATCTATTTTACCTTCATAAATCAGGTTCCTGGCTAGTTCATTAAACTTGTTCACAGACAGGAACACCATCTTCGTAGATTCAGGATCCAGATAAGGTGCTGTTTTCATGTTTGCCCAATTGAATTTAGTCATCAAATTGGTGTACATCACATCGGTATTAACCTCATCTGTATCAGAGATAGGATTATTTTCTGTAATTTTTCGTTTTTCTTTAGGCAATAATCTCAAGGCAAAGCCTTCGTTAAACAAATATTTATCTAAGCCCATATAATTACTGCTAGGTACAGTAAAGGCAAAATATATAGGCCTTTTCCAGTTATTATGTACAAGAATGTCCATAATTCCCAACTGCCCTTTGGTTAAATAGTTACCAGGGAATGTCCACTCTAATTGAGGAACAATTCTTCCCATCTCATTAGGCTTTAAAGTATTCGTTTTGAGGACTTGATTAGGGTCTACAGTGAGCTTAAAATTCTTGGTTGGAAGGAAGTTTTCGTACTTACCACTTTGGTACTGTACTTTAGCTTCCGGATTATCTGAGGTGATGAACTCAAAAATATCTCCTAGTTCCTGATGGCCCTCCAATTTAAAATCCTGGTAAAAAAGCACATCCCTTACACCGCTTACATAAGCTGATGGCGGCATAGTAAGAGGCAATGGCTCTGATGAATTAAAAGGCCTCCTTAACTGGTTCATGTACCAATCGGTATCAAACAAGCTCAGGTTAACAATTCTCACATCAGGTCTAAAATTCTCTACTTCCTGAACATACCATAAAGGATAAGTATCATTGTCTCCATAGGTAAACAGGATGGCATTTGGAGCGCAGCTATTTAAGTAGTCCTTCGCTAAATCTCTGGCTGTTGTTTTACCCGAACGATCATGATCATCCCAATTCTGACTGGCCATTAAAACAGGTGCAGCCAACAAACCGATGGTAGTTGCAATTATCCCTGCTGTTTTTGGATTCAGGAATTTCTGTATCCATTCGGTAATAGCAAATACGCTTAGCCCAATCCAGATGGTAAAAGCATAAAAAGACCCCGCATAGGCATAATCTCTTTCTCTTGGCTGGTTGGGAGTCTGATTGAGATATAATACTATTGCTAATCCTGTAAAAAAGAAAAGTAAAGCCACCACTCCAGCATCTTTTTGGTTTCTCTTGAAATGCCAGAAAGCACCTATTATTCCTAATATTAATGGAAGAAAATACAGCCTGTTATAAGCTTTATTCTCTGTAATACTTTTTGGTAAATCATCCTGGCTACCTAAACGTAATGCATCTATAGGTTTTATTCCGCTTATCCAGTTTCCTTTGGTATATTCTCCATACCCCTGGTCGTCATTTTGCCTTCCTGCGAAATTCCACAAAAAGTAACGCATATACATGAAACCTACCTGGTATGTTGAAAAGAAACCTATGTTATCGGCAAAATTGGGACTTTCCTGCTCGCCCATATTCATCCAATCGCGGTAAACACTTACATGGTTACCCTCTTCACTATACATTCTTGGAAAAAGGGTATTTCTATCATATATATATGAATTCTTCTTCCCGGCTACCTCATATTTATCTTTTCCCTTACGGTAGATGGTGCCGCTTTCTTTAGAATCTACTACTTTACTATCAAAATACTGCCCATATACCAAAGGCCGGTCTCCGTATTGCTCCCGGTTTAAATAACTTAAAAAAGAGAATGCATTATCCGGATTGCTGTTGTTTAAATTAGGGTTGGCCTTCGCCCTGATGACGATCATGGCAAAAGAGCTGTATCCAAATACAATGAATATAAAAGAAAGAACAGCAAGATTTAAAACAGGCTTGTTGTTGCGGATAGAATGCATAAGCAGCCATACCGAACCGCCTATAATTAGCAAAGCGAAGAAAATAACGCCTGTACCAAAACCCAAACCTAAGGTGTTTACAAAGAACAAATCAAAATTGGCTCCAAATTTAACCAGGTATTGGATGATACCGTATTGAATAAAACCTAAAATCGCAATTCCCACAAATAAAGCGATCATCGTTCCTTTGGTAGTAGCCTGTGCTGTTCTTCTGAAATAGTAAATTAAGGCTATTGCAGGAATAGCTAATAAGTTTAACAGGTGGATACCAATAGATAAACCCATCACATAAGCAATAAACAACAACCACTTATCTGCATTTGGCTCATCTGCATGTGCTTCCCATTTTAAAATAGCCCAAAAAACTACTGCTGTAGATAGAGAAGACATTGCATAAACTTCCGCTTCTACGGCAGAAAACCAAAAAGTATCTGAAAAAGCGTATGCTAAAGCACCCACCAGGCCTGCACCCATTATGGGAATTAATTTTTCTGTTGAAGGCTCAGCGTCTCCCTTAGCTACCACTTTTCTTCCTAGTGCTGTAATCGTCCAGAAAAGAAACATAATGGTTGCTCCGCTTGACAAAGCTGAACTCATATTTACCCAAAATGCAACCGTCTCGGGGCTACTGGCAAAAAGACTAAAGATTTTTCCTATCATCAGGAATAAGGGCGCTCCTGGCTGGTGTACTACCTGCAACTTATAAGCAGCAGAGATAAATTCTCCACAATCCCAATAACTCGCAGTTGGCTCTAAGGTTAATATATATACTAAACTTGCAATAAGAAAGGTTAACCAACCAAGCAGATTATTAATTTTTTTATAGCCCATTTCTTTGTTATAATTCTTTGAACGCCGAAAATAACTATTTGAATTGAATAAAGGAGGACTTTAACAAATATTTAACCTTGATAAAAATGATTTTTAATAAAAAAACTTGATAATTCTTCATCTGGTTGAAATTACAATTTTTAGATTATAAACCACTTACAAACTATTTTTAAAAAAAATTTGGAGATTTTCAGTATTGAGCATATATTTGCATTCCATTTCAGAAACAACATTTCTAAAATGGAAATTGCCTGATAGTATAATGGTAGTACAACGGTTTTTGGTACCGTCTGTCTAGGTTCGAATCCTGGTCGGGCAACAAACTAAAGAAGTCGGATTGTGAAAATCACAATCCGAATTTTTTTTAAATCGACTCGAAAGCTCATGCCTTCACAGATTAATACAGTTAAGCTTTTCTCTGGATCTTCTACAAAAGCCTTATCCGCTAAAATTGCTGAATCTTACGGTAAAGAATTGGGAGATATGGTGTTATCATCATTCTCTGATGGTGAAATACAACCTTACTTTAATGAATCGATAAGAGGTTGCGATGTGTTTTTAATCCAGTCTACCTGCCAACCAAACGACAACATCTTCGAGTTACTGATGATGATTGATGCTGCAAAGAGAGCTTCTGCGCATAACATCAATGTGGTTATTCCTTATTTTGGATATGCAAGGCAAGACCGGAAAGACAAACCGAGGGTTGCTATAGGCTCTAAATTGGTAGCCAATCTGTTAACTGCCGCAGGTGCACACCGTGTAATGACCATGGATTTACATGCAGCCCAGATACAAGGTTTCTTTGATATTCCGGTAGATCATTTAGACGCATCGGTTATCTTTGTTCCTTATATCAAAAGCCTGGACTTAGAAAATCTTACGATTGCTTCTCCTGATATGGGAGGTTCTTACAGGGCAAGACTTTTCGCGAAATACTTTAACGCAGAAGTTGTTATTTGCGATAAAAGAAGGAAAAGAGCGAATGAGATCGAATCTATGTCTATCATTGGGGATGTTACAGGACAGGATATCGTTTTAATTGATGATATTTGCGATACTGCAGGTACACTTTCTAAAGCTGCAGCATTAATAATGGAAAAAGGCGCCAAAAGCGTTAGAGCAGTTTGTACGCATGCTGTACTTTCAGGAAAAGCTTATGAAACTATAGAAAACTCTGCATTAACAGAACTGATAGTTACAGATACTATTCCAAGCAACAGAACAAGTGACAAAATAAGAGTATTATCAACGGCAGACTTATTTGCAAAAGCTATCACCAGCGTAAACGAGCATGCTTCAATCAGTGAACTTTTTAAAATTTAATATATAATAATCATGAATTCAATCGCAATTAGCGGTTCTCCGAGAGAGAACGTAGGGAAACGCGACGCAAAAGAACTGCGTTACGCCGGAAAAGTACCAGCTGTATTATACGGTGGTAAAGAACAAGTTCATTTTGCTGTAGATGCTCCGTCCTTAAGAGATTTGGTTTACACAGCTGATGTGAATTTTGCTGAAATTGAAATAGCAGGTAAAAAAACTAAAGCTATTTTAAAAGACATCCAATTTCATCCTTTAACAGAGCAAATCTTACATATTGATTTCTTGCAGTTATTTGATGATAAAAAAGTAACCATGGAAATTCCTGTTAAATTAACCGGAACTTCTCCAGGCGTTAAATTAGGTGGTAAACTGGTTCAGAAATTACGTAAACTTAAAGTAAATGCATTCCCTAAAGATATGCCTCAATATGTTGAGGTTTCTTTAGAGCCACTTGAAGTTGGTAAATCTACCCGTGTTCGCGATCTTAAATCCGAAGGATATACTATTACAAACGTAAGTGAAGACACTATCGTTTCTGTAATCATGTCTAGAGCGTTAAAACAAGCAGAACAAGAAGCTAACAAAAAATAATTAGCTTTTATCTCAAAATAAAAAGGATTGTTTCTCTGCGAAACAATCCTTTTTTTATGGCCATTTGTAATGGGCTTCAAACCTATTTAAATTGATATATTTACGACCTTAAAAACTTCAATGAAAATCCTCACTAAAAAATACCTGATCTTTTTCTTAGTAGTTCTAGTGGTATCCCCTCTTATGGGAATCTTTCTTTTTAAAGAAGAGTTTAACGAAGTTTTTGCGGCCAGAGCATTCTTTACAGCTTGCTTAAGCACCCTAATCTATTTTTTAATTAACAGAAGATCTGAAAGGAAGGTTTAGAGAAATACGATCTCTTCTACCACATTTGCACCTGCTTTTTCGTTCAGGTTATCGATAATCTGGGAGCGCATCATTACCAGCTGACTTTTAATAACAGCCGATTCTAATCTCAGGAATAATTTTTTATCTCTAATGAAGATTTCCTTAGTTCTGTTAGCCACAGCTTTGCCCACCACTTCTTCCCAGGACGACACAGCAAACGTTTCATCATACTTGCCTTTTAAACGATAAGCTTTAAGCATTTGGGCCAAAGCCTCTTTCATTGTTTTATCGTTAGTCCTGCTCATGTTTAATTACCTGGTTAGTTATGCTAAACAATTTAAGATCTACATTGATCTTATCAAAAATAGATTTTATTCTCTCAGAATTGGTATCAGTAATAAAAAGTTGCCCGAAATCCTCATGCGAAACCATCTTCATTAATTTGGTGATCCTATTATCGTCTAATTTATCAAAGATATCATCCAGCAGCAGCAAGGGCTTAAATCCTTTTTGCTGATAAAGAAAAGAGTATTTGGCGAGTTTTAAAGCAATCAGGAAAGATTTCTGCTGCCCCTGCGATCCAAATTTCTTCAGTGGCATGCCATGCACTTCGAAAACCAATTCGTCTTTATGGATGCCAACTGTGGTTCTTTGTAATACCCTATCTTTTTCTACTGAAGCCTTCATCAGCTCTTCGAAATTACCCTGTTGTAACGGAGAATCATAAACCAGCTTTACCTGTTCTGCATCATCACTTAAATATTGGTAATGTTCATTAAATATGGGAATAAAAGTTTCCATAAAAGCTTTTCGACTTTCGAAAATCTTTTTTCCCGAATATACCAGCTGCTCATCAAAAATCTCCATTAAAGCAGGATCATATTTACCAGTTTCGGCAATCCGTTTTAATAGTGCATTTCTATTTAACAGATTCTTGTTATAAACAATCAGCTCGTCAAGGTACCTACTATCCGTTTGGGAGATTACATTATCAATAAACTTCCTGCGTTCTTCACTCCCATCCAAAATTAAGCTGATATCATTGGGAGAAATCATCACTAAAGGAAAGAGGCCGATATGATCGGCCAGTCGCTGGTACTCTTTCTTATTCCTTTTAAACTGCTTTTTCTGGTTTTTCTTTACCCCACAGGCAATAAATTCATTGCTCCCGTTTTTGTCAAAAGCCCCTTGTATCATAAAAAGATCCCTGTCCTGCTTAATCTGCTGGCTGTCTATCGGGTTAAAATAGCTTTTGCATAATGAAAGGTAATGTATCGCATCCAGCAAATTTGTTTTCCCGGCACCATTGTTCCCCGAAAAAGCATTTGCTCCTTCAGAGAATTGCAATTCTGCTTCATCGTAATTTTTAAAGTTTACCAGTGATAAGTTCTTCAGATACATTCTTACAAAGTTAAAATATCTAAAGGCATTAAATGTTATTTAAGAGGTCTAATTTTCATAAAAAAAAACTACCTATATAGCACTCAAACCGCATTTATTAAATATATTCTCCTATATTGCATTTATTTACTTACAAAAGGTTGTTGTTTTTAACGAAAACACTATTTTTGCAATCTTTAACAAAAACCAAAATGTCTAATACCCAAATTGATCAGTCAACACAGCCGGTAGTTACCCCTTTAGGAAACACAGGAAACTTTATCCAGGAGAACAGCAAAAGCCTGATGGTTATTGGCGGAACTATAGTAGCGTTAGTGATCTTATTTTTTGCTTACCAAAAATTTTACCTTGCGCCAAGAGAAACAGAAGCTGTAAACCAAATGTATAAGGCTCAGCAATACTGGGAACAAAAAGAATGGGATAAAGCAATTAAAGGTGACGGAAACTTCCCTGGATTTGAGAAAATTCTTGATGAGTATGATAACACCAAATCAGCTAACCTGGCTTATTATTACCTTGGAATAGCCTATCTGAATAAAGGCGAATTCGAGAAAGCTGCAGAGAACCTGGTAAATTACAGTGGCTCTGACGCTGTTATTGCTCCTCTTGCTTTAGGCGGAGCAGGAGATGCTTATGTAGAGCTTAAGCAATATGATAAAGCTATTACCTACTACAACAAAGCTATCTCTAAAGGTGACAACCTGTTTGCAGCACCAGTTTACCTTAAAAAGTTAGGCTTGGTTCACGAAGAACAAAAAGACCTCAAATCTGCTTTGGAAGCTTATAATAAAATTAAATCTGATTATCCTGAAAGTGCTACAGCATCAACTATTGATATGTACATTGCAAGGATTGAAGCGCAATTATAATTTTAATCACAAAATATAAAGAGGTTAGCTGCTTACAGTTGACCTCTTTTAGTTTAATCACCTATGGCCAGTCATTTAAAAAATCTTTCTGATTTCTCTCACACTACAGTTCCGCCAGCGAACGAATACAAGTTTGGAATTATTGTAGCGGCATGGAATGCAGAAGTTACCGGAAAACTTTACGAAGGAGCCTACTCCACCCTAATTAAGCATGGCGCTTTAGAAGAAAACATCATTTCTTTGGAAGTAGCAGGCAGTTACGAACTTATTGCTGCTGCAGATATCCTCCTGACCAGGAAAAACCTGGATGCTGTGATTTGCTTAGGCTGTGTAATCCAGGGAGAGACCCGGCATTTCGATTTTATATGTGATGCAGTAGGAAATGGAATTGCCCAAGTAGGCATCAAACACACAAAACCCGTAATTTTCGGAGTTTTAACCACAGAAAATCAGCAACAAGCTTTAGACCGGGCAGGTGGAATACATGGCAATAAAGGAGACGAAGCGGCTATTACCGCTATTAAAATGGCTGAACTTGCAAGCAGTTTAAAATAAAAATTATTTTTTGCCGATAAAATATTAGATTTACAAAAAAAGTTCATTTTCATGAAAAAATTTTTGTTTGCAGCTTTATTTGTTATTATAACAGTTTCTACGTTAGAATCATGCTCTTCTAAATTATGCCCTGCTTATAACTCTTACCCTGAGGGCAAAGCAAGAAGATAATTCTTATTCGATTTACTTTATTCTCCCTAATTATTTAGGCAGGATTGTTGTGTTAAATAGTTACTATGAACTGGATCAATCTCGAAGAAGAAAGTCAACTTCAAAAAATAAAGCAAAGACAAGGCAAAAGCATTATTTTTAAGCACAGTACACGTTGCTCTATCAGCATGATGGCAAAGAAACGCCTGGATTTGGATGCCGATATTGTGCCGGAAGATGTAGAATGTTATTTTTTAGATCTTATTAAGAATAGAGAAATTTCCAATCAAATTGAAACGCTCTTCCATGTACATCACGAATCGCCACAGTTATTAGCTATAAAAGATGGTGAATGTGTATTAGACCAGTCTCATGGCGCTATTGAGTTAGAAGAAGTAATCGAAGAGCTGGCCTAAACCAGCTTTGTTTACCAGTTAAAATTCACCACTCGTTTAATATCCGGATGTAAACTCTGCTCTACCGGGCAGGTTAATGCTGCTTGTTCTAAAATCCTTTTTTGCTTATTGGAATAGGATACCGTTTCAGGAAAATAAAATGTTACATATATCTCTGCCACTCTTCTTGGAGCTTGCGCCATCACTTTAGTTACCTCAGCTATGGTATTGTCTATTTCTATTTGATGAGTATTTGCCGCAATTCCCATAACTGTAAGCATACAAGTTGCAAGTGAAGTAGCTAGTAAGTCAGTCGGAGAAAATGCCTCTCCTTTTCCATTATTATCTACCGGCGCATCGGTAATAATTTCTTCTCCCGATTTTAAATGAGTGGCTGTGGTTCTTAATAAGCCATTATAAATTACTTTTGAAGTTG
>JAZQRF010000296.1:0-4973 GCA_045629485.1 Pelobium sp.
CCAGGTGATGGAATTTGCATAGCAGATTATCCTGTTTCATTAAGCGGAGATAATATTATTATTCGTTACCTGCGTTTCAGGATGGGAGACAGGTTTCAAAATAAGGGAATGGTTGATGGCGGCGGTTCAGATGATGCATTAACAATCTCCCGAAGGAAAAATGTAATTATAGATCATTGCAGCATTAGCTGGAGCACAGATGAAGCCATGTCTGTGTATGGTGGAGACAGCACAACTTTGCAGTGGAACATTATTTCAGAGCCTTTAAATTACTCCTATCATTTCGAAGCAGGGGATAATGATTTTCAGAATCATGGTTATGGTGGTATTTGGGGAGGGATCCATTTGAGTGCACACCATAATTTGATTGCACATTGTGCCAGCAGAACACCAAGATTAAACGGCGCAAGGTTGGGCAGTGAAGAAGATTTTGTAGATTTTAGAAATAACGTGATTTATAATTGGGGTCATAATAATATTTATGGAGGAGAAGGAGGAAGATATAATATTATAAATAATTACTTTAAATACGGACCTTCTACCAGCAAAAGTGTAAAGCACAGAATCGTGAATCCATCCACACCAAAAAACGGAGAATACGGTAAGTTTTACGTGAATGGTAATTATGTGGATGAATTAAGTGCAGTATCAAATAACAATTTACTAGGCGTACATATGGATAAAAAAGCTGCAGAAGGCGATATCGATAAGGCCATAGTAAAAACGAGTTTTGTTGCAGAGCCTATAGCTCATAAAACAGCAGAACAGAGTTATGAAATAGTATTGAAATTTGCCGGGGCAAGTATGAAAAGAGATACTTTGGATGCCAGAATTATTAATGATGTAAGAGAAAGAAAAGGACGCATAATTGATGTTCAGGGCGGGTTTAAGCATGGTACAGATTACCAAATCAGTAAAGTTGCATGGCCATTTTTAAAAACCTCACAAACTTTAATTGATACAGATAAAGATGGTATTCCTGATGATTGGGAAATTAAAAATGGTTTAGATCCAAAAAATCCATCCGATCAAAATGCATTTAAATTAAGTAAGACGTATACTAACCTGGAGGTGTATATCAATAGTTTGGTAAAGCAGTTTTAACTTCTGAAGATGAACTCAATAATTAATAAGTATAGCATATCGTTTCTGCTGGTAGTACTATTTACATCTTTTGCGCCGGCGAAAAAAATCAAACTCTACCTCATTGGAGATTCAACCATTTCTGTAAAAAAAGTAAATACCTACCCGGAGACAGGCTGGGGCATGCCTTTTTCCAGTTATTTTGACTCTTTAGTAATAGTAGATAACCGGGCGGCAAACGGTAAAAGCACTAAATCTTTCATTCATGAAAAAAGATGGCAATTGGTGACAGATTCTCTGCAGAAAGGAGATTACGTTTTTATTCAGTTTGGACACAATGATGAGGTACCAACAAAAAAGTCATTTACCACCGAAACAGAATTTGTATCAAATCTTACCCGATTTGTAGAAGAAACCAGGTCTAAAAATGCGTTTCCTGTCCTGATAACACCCGTAGCCAGGAGAAAATTTAATGAGCAGGGTCAAGCCGAAGATACCCATAAGGTCTATGCTCAATTGGTGCGTAATACTGCGGCAAAATTAAATGTGCCTTTAATAGACCTTTCGGTTCGAAGTATGGCCTTATTGGAAGAAATGGGGATCCAGGAATCTAGGTATCTTTTCAACCATTTAAAACCCGGACAAAATCCAAATTATCCAAACGGAGTAGAGGATAATACACACTTCAGTGAATATGGAGCCAGGCGAATGGCAGAGATAGTTCTGCAGGAAATAAAAGATCAGAAACTGCCCTTGGGAAATCATATTGTTAAAAAGAAATGAAGCGTAAATTATTCTTTTTGTTATGGATTGGTTTGCTTGGACTTAATGTTTTAGCAAAACCTTATGATTTTATTGTTGATCCAAAAGGTAAAGGCGATTTTAAAACTGTACAGGAAGCAATTAATGCAGTACCCGATTTTCGTAAAAACCACACTACAATTTTTATAAAGAATGGCATTTACAAAGAAAAGATCGTTCTTCCCGGATCAAAAAAATCAGTAAAATTTATTGGGGAAAGTGTAGAAGAAACCATTTTGACTTATGATGATTATGCTCAAAAGAAAAATAGATTTGGTGAAAATATAGGCACATCAGGCTCTTCTTCTTTTTATGTTTATGGAGATGATTTTACTGCCGAGAACATCACATTCGAAAATTCATCAGGCCCGGTTGGGCAGGCTGTGGCCGTACAGGTAATTGGTGATAAAGCCCATTTTAAGAATTGCCGTTTTTTAGGATTTCAGGATACTTTATATACCTACGGTTACGGTAGCAGACAGCTCTACCAGAATTGCTATATTGAAGGCACTACCGATTTTATTTTTGGCGCAGCAACCGCCTATTTTGAAGAGTGTGAAATCTTTTGTAAAAAGGGAGGTTCTTTTATTACAGCAGCTTCTACTCCTGATACTACCAAGTATGGCTACGTATTTAAAGATTGTAAAATAACTGGTGAGCAGGGGGCGTCTTATTATTTAGGTCGCCCGTGGCGGCCATATGCAAAAACCGTATTCATTAACTGCAACTTGGGAGAATTCATTAAACCGGCAGGTTGGGATTTCTGGGGAAAAGAAAGTAATAAGCAGAGTGTCTTTTACGCTGAGTATGAAAATAAAGGAAAAGGATTTAGGCCTGCAGAAAGAGTAGCATGGTCGCATCAACTTTCTGAATCTGAAGTGGGAAGCTATTCCATAGATAAAGTTTTTGCTGGCTGGAAGCTTCAGAAATAGGTTGAAATTAAATAGAAAAGATAAGCAGGACACCGCAGGATGCCCTGCTTTTTTTATACTTCGAAAACTACATCGTTCCCGGCAACGATTGCGTAGATTTATACTTGTAAATGCTTCATTTTCAGTTTTAAACTTCTTAAAATTGATAGAACCAATTATGCTTAAGATAAAAAAATAATGTTTTTGTGTAGGGAAAGTGATTTATTAAGATCATTCCTAATTATTAGTAGTCTCATAAAACATAAATGATTTTTTTTTGCCAATTATTTAACTTATTTATTTACTAAAGAAACTAATATGAAAAGAAAATTACTTTACTCTGCTTTATTTTTGGGTCTTTCTGTAGTTCAGGTTTATGCCCAAGATTTTGATTATTTTACCGAGGGTAAAAATCCAGCTCTGGTTTCTGACGAAATTACCGGATCAGGCACTACGTTGGGAAATATTCATTTAGCAGTTGGATCAGGTACAACGGTTACGACTGATGGTACTGGTTCTTCTTTGGAAGCTGTTACAGATGGGGATTATGTAAGAATAGGATTTAGAGGTAACGCTGCTAGTCTTATTTTAACATCTCCAAATGCGCTGGCTAAAGTTGCTTTCCTGTACAGAGGAAGTAATAATTCCACCAATGGATCTGTTGTTTTGACTTATGGAGCGGATGAGGCTTCAGCAACAAACACTGCTACGATTGGTCCTGGTGCAGGTCCTGCTCCGGGTGTTCTTGGAGAATATCTATTTACAGAAAATAATATTAAATATGTGAAAATAACCCGTAGCACTGGTGCGACAATGAGATTGTACCGTATAGCTGCTTCTACTACGAATTTTACCCTTCCTCTCAATTTCCTTTCTTTTACCGCAAAACCAGACGCTTTGGGTAAATCAGTTAACCTTAACTGGCAAACCAGTAACGAGGTTAATACAAAAGAATTTATCATCGAAAAGAAAATAGCCAACACAGAGTTTGCTGCTATTGGGTCTATGTCAAGCAATAATACATCTGGTATTCATAACTATTCTTATACTGATCATAATACTATTCCAGGTGTTGCTTATTATCGCTTAAAACAAGTAGATAATGATGGTATTTATAGTTATAGCACTGTTGTTTCGGCAGATATTAAAGGGAATTTAAACTTTAGTATTTACCCAAATCCAACTACAGATAGATTAAATGTAGTACATGAATCTGCATTGGCATCATCAACAGTTAAAATACTCAACCTTTCTGGTAAAACCTTGATAGAGAACGCTGTTAGTATTGGTTCAACAGCTACTGATATCAATGTATCGGCTTTAAGCACCGGGTCATATGTTTTGCTTTATGATGGGATAAATCAGCAAAATGCTTTAAAATTTATAAAGAAGTAGGTTTTCTTGCATAATCTAAACTAAAATAACTGCTTCTGAAGCAGAATAGGAATCTATTGCCTAAAAATATCATTATGAAAATAATCAAACTGTTAATTTTTTGTATTTGCCTTCTACTGGGATTTGAAAGTAAGACCTTAGCACAGACCCCTTTTACCTATCAAACGGAAGGATTTGAAGCCGCAGGGAATACTTCACCAACTGAGCCGGTTGCTATAACAACCAGTACAGGGACATGGACTTTTATGAAAGCCTATAGTTCTTCAGGGTCTAACAATTTTTGTGAAGGGGCAAAAGGCTTGAGGTTAGGAGGTGCAGAGGCCTATGCGATAACTCCCATACTTTCTAATGGAGCCAGTACAATAACATTTAAAAATGGAAGAAAGTCTAAAAGAACGACTACTTTTTATGCAAGTACAGAGTCAGATTTGTCCAAAATTAATGTTAATGACTGGGTAAAGCTAACGGCTATTGAGAGTTCTGCTTTGGGTTGTGACGCTGGTTTATATACTGTGAATGTACAGGATTATGCATCTTTGATAGATCCCGCATCTATTAAACGTATCAAATTAATAAATTTATCAAGTGATAATGATATAGATGTTTTAACCATAACCGCAGCATCTTCAAATCCAGTTATCAGTTCTGATACAGAAATCATCTCCTTTAAGCTGAGTGGTCAAATAGGTAACGAAGTGATAGATTATGCGGCCGGAACTATAAAGCTAAATGTTGCTAATGGCACTAACCTAAACGGAATAGCTCCAGTAATATTTAGTATGT
>JAZQRF010000297.1:0-2932 GCA_045629485.1 Pelobium sp.
ACCTGTCCAGAAATCCTAATCCATTTTTTTTGACTGCTGGCGCACAATTTGTTGCAGACATCTTATTGTAATTTATACTTCCTGTTAATGAATGTTATGTGCTACAAAGTCTTTTGAAAACTCTTTAATCATATCCCGTACACTTTCAAATTGTTTCATGATCTCCTCCTCGCTTCCGGAGGCTTTTGCCGGATCAGGAAAATTATGATGGATCTTTTTTGCTTCGGTAGGAAAATACGGACAGCTCTCTTTTGCATGATCGCAAACAGTAATCAAATAATCGAAGTTGATATCTCTATATTGATCAATGTTTTTGGAAGTATGACCTGAGATGTCGATACCATCTGCTTTCATTACCGCAATCGCCCTTGGATTTACGCCATGAGTTTCGATTCCTGCACTGAAAACCTCTGCATCATTACCTGCAAAATGCCTTAAATATCCTTCTGCTATTTGGCTGCGACAACTGTTGCCGGTACACAATACTAATATTTTTTTCATATAGAAATTAATGTTTAGCAGCAGCCGCCTCCGGGTGTACAAGAATTACCAGAAGTTACCAGGTTCCTAAATTTTTGTTTTTGTGGAGGAATCCCACACTGGTCTGTTGCCAGGCATGCGGTATTTTTAGAAAGTAAAATAAAGTTTGTCCCATCGAACCCTAAATCATATTTACCTATAGTTTCAGACTGGTATTCCACTTCTATTTCCAGGTCATCCATACCTAAAGCTTTTTCAGAAAGGGCAATGATATGGAGCAGCTTTCCTGGCTTTAACCTGTGTTTATAATCATCGGCATTCCATAACTGGAAGTTAGCAACTTTCTCATGACGCACCATTCCACCGCAATCAATAAAATCTTTGGTAATTATCCCTACTTCTGTCACGTGGAAATGCTCAGGCACCAATTCGCCATTTTCCAATTTAAAATTCACTCCTTCTACTTCTTTTAGAATTTCTTTTACTTCTGATAACTTCATAACTAAATTTTTTATATCGCAATTTTACGATTGATGGAATTAAAAAAAGGTTAGCAGCAATCTAACTCTCCTTTGTATGATTTAAATAAAGTCACTACCTGCTGCTCTAATAATTTCCAAGTCTCGGGATTAATACAGTAACAAATACTCACTCCCTCGATAGTACCTTGTATAATGCCAGCACTCTTCAGCTCCTTAAGATGTTGAGAAATGGTAGCTTGGGCTAAACCAAGCTCACCAACAAGGTCTCCGCAAATGCAGGTATTAGAAATCAGTATACGCTGAAGAATAGCGATACGGGCAGGGTGAGCCATAGCCCTAAGTAGCGTCGCCAATTGGTTCTGCTCGTCGGTAAATATCTCTGTTTTTGTAAGTCCCATATAATATATCGCAATATTACGATAAATATCAGGAAATTGCAAAAAATCAATGTAATTAGTCGCAAGCCGAAAAGGATTAATACTTCCAAAACTCTGTTTTGTTCATCACAACCTTAGCATCAATTGATATCGTTTGGCAGCAATTGACATTTATTGTTGTGTCGACATATAGTTCTACTCTATCCTCCCTTAAATAACTTATCAGATTAAAAAAGGATTATTATATTGATTAAGCTATACCAAATATGTAAGTTCTCTATAGTAACCCCGAAACAAAAAATCCTGCCTTTTTAAAGGCAGGATTAAATAAATACACTTTTATTTGATTAATATACTTTGTTTTGTGGATCCCAGTTTGTCCAGCCTGCTGTCCAATTGGTTGTTCCAAAAGCACCTCTGTAATTTACACTTGTTGCATTGGTGGTTGCTGCAAAAGTACCCGATAATGCAGGAGAACCCACAATTGGCAAGAAATTAGGTGTTAATAAATTAAATGGCGAATTTAACTGTACAGCCGTTGCTGCAAGCTCAACATTACCTTCGGCTAAAGCTTTTGTCCTCATTTCAGCAGCTGTGAAAGCAGAGGAAGTACTTAAGAAAGGGGCTGTAACTACTGCTAAAATATTATTCTTAAACTCAGAAGTTCCATTTTTATAGGAATTAGCAGTTATATCTGATTCGATTGATAAACCACCTTTCTGGTTCCCTAATAAAATAGAATTGTTTAGTACAAAACTGGTTCCTCTTCTCCATCTGTTTCCATAATTATGGTTAGAAGCTGTACCAGAAGCATTGTTAGGCCCAATAATGGTTAAGTTAGATAATCTTGGTTTGGTAACAGGAGTGGCTGTAGTCCCGTCTTTATCATTATCACACTCGATACCATTACCTGCATCTCCGGAATCAACAAACTGAGGGTCTCTTAATGCCAAGGCAAACTGAATAGCGCCATTATAGCCAAAGTCGAAATCAAAATCATCATCAGCAGTAGCGTAAGCTACTAAGTATTTCGCATTTACCGTTCCTCCGAAAAATTCGAATGCATCATCATTGGCATATACCGTTTGAACATTCTCTAAAGTTGTTCCATTACCTACGGCATAAAAAGTAACTGCATTAATCTCACTATCGTTTGTACCAATTCCTGCATATTCTACTCTTACATATTTTAATACGCCGGAATTATCATTATCCACTTTTTCTGTCCCGTAAGTTAAGCCCAAACCACCTTCAATTGCTTGCGGAGTTGTTCTGTTGGTAGTAGCTCTTCCTATGAGGATAATTCCACCCCAATCTCCGGGAGCTCTTTGGCCAACAGGTTTACCTGATGTAAAAACAATTGGTTTTTGTGCAGTTCCTTCTGCCATAATTTTTGATCCCTGGGTAATTACCAAAGCACTTTTTTGTCCAACTTTAGCTTTAATAACCGTTCCTGGTTCAATAGTTAAAACAGCATTATTTTTCACGAATACAAATCCGTCTAAAATCCATACCCTATCAGCAGTTAAAGTTCTGTTTGAGGTAATATCACCGGCCACTTCCTGTGGTTCTTTTTCAACAATAATTGTGTCT
>JAZQRF010000298.1:0-2304 GCA_045629485.1 Pelobium sp.
GTTAACCGTTTGACTTACAACTATGCGGAAAAATATTTTGCCGAATTTAATGCCGCTTATAACGGATCAGAAAACTTCCCGGTGGGATTAAAGTATGGCTTTTTCCCGGCAGTATCTGCAGGATGGGCCATTAGCAACGAAGATTTTCTTAAAGGAAACGAAGTGCTAAGTTATCTTAAACTAAGAGGAAGTTATGGCGTGGTGGGTAATGATGATATTGGAAGAAGATTTTTGTATTTAACGAATTATTCGAGAACTACATCTACCACAGTAATAGGTTCCCCATCCTACTCAATTCCGGGGAACGTAGTAAGGTTTGGCGACCCAAATAGTACAACCAACCAAAATGTGGTTTACCTTCCTGAAAGTGCGATTGGTAATCCACAAATTACCTGGGAAACGGGCACCAAGAGAAACATAGGTATAGAAAGTAAATTCTTTAAAAATGCTGTCACCCTAAATGTGGATGTTTTTGATGAAACCAGGAAAGATATCCTAACTACCAGACAGTCCGGATTACAAATTTTAGGTCAAGCCTATCCTTCTTTAAATGTTGGAGAGGTATACAATAAAGGATATGAAGTAGAGCTGGATCTAAACAAACAGGATGGAGAATTAAGCTACGGTTTAAACACTCAGCTTTCTTTTGCAAGAAATAAAATCATCAGTAAAGACGAACCGCTTGGCCGCCCGACCTATCAAAAAGAAGAAGGAAAAAGAATCGGACAATTTTTTGGTTATGTAACCAATGGGTTTTATTAGTCTCAGGATGATATTAATAGTTATATTCCAAATGAGCTCGGAACGCCTATCCCCGGAGATTTGAAATATGTAGATACCAATGGCGACGGAAGAATAAACAGTGATGACCGTACCGCGATAGGCTTCTCAAGAACACCAGAGTATATTTTTAGTGTGACCCCAAGATTGGCCTATAAAGGATTTTCACTTTCGCTGATGTTCCAGGGCGTTACCAATGTAAGTTCTGATGTGATTTTAAGTGAGCAAAACAACGGGCAGCAGATGTACGAATTTATGCTGAACCGCTGGACCCCGGCTACTGCCGAATCTGCCACGTGGCCGGCTTTGCATTCCAGGGGGAATCCTTATATCAGCTATCAGCTCAATGATTTTATCCTGCAGGACGCTTCCTATGTGAAGCTAAGAAATGCAGAAATATCATGGAGTGTTCCCGCTAAAATATTAGAACCGCTAAGAATATCATCATTAAGAATTTTCTTAACGGGTCAGAATTTAGTAACCTGGACCAAGTTTAAAATGTACCTGGATCCTGAAAACATTAATCTTTCTAATTCAGATTTTTCAAAGCAGTCTATCTATCCAACATCCCGTATTTATAATCTGGGTATAAACCTTCAATTGTAATACTCACATGAAAAAAACAACCTATTATATATTGTTCCCAATCTTTTTTGTCGCCATTACTTCCTGCAAAAAAGATTTCCTCGACAGAACACCGGGTGCAGATCTTTCAGAAGAAAAGATTTTTAGCGACCCTACGTTGGCCATGAATTATGCTGATAACGCTTATAATCATTTAATAGACGAATATGCCCGTTTTAATGCCCATCGTGGCACCACGTCTCAGGCATCAGACGAAGCCGTTTCAGGAAATACAGACATATCGGTAAGAACCTTAAACCAGGGCTTGTTCCACGACCATTACGAGCGTGGCGGAGCTTCTTTGAATGATATTGGAGATGTTTGGAAAAGAGCATATGCCGGCATTAGGATTACCAATGTGATGCTTTCTAAAATGGATGTAGTCCCATGGGGAACCCAACCATCAGGCAGACTGGACAGGATCAGGGGCGAGATGCATTTTATCAGGGCATTTCTTTACTTCGAATTGATTAAAAGGTTTGGAGGTGTGCCCATTGTAGATGAACCTGCAACTATTTTCGACAATATTGATATCCCAAGAAACACCTACCAGGAATGTGTTGATTTTATTCTGAGCGATTTAGCCCAGGCAGATATTTTATTACAGGTAAACTATAGTGCTTCGGAATATGGAAGAGCTACAAAAGGAGCTGCCAGGGCATTACGTTCCAGATTATTATTATATGCCGCAAGTGCAAGAAACAATGAGGCTAACAATGCAGAAAAATGGAGACTGGCAATGGCAGCAGCAGATTCGGTGATCAAGATGAAGGATAATCCTTACGAATTGCAGGCTACCTATAATGATATATTGAATGTTCCTAATTCACCAGAATACATCATGATTAAAATAAGAGGACCAAGAGTAATTGATGGTTTCTTATTGGATTTTGTGATGTC
>JAZQRF010000299.1:0-6152 GCA_045629485.1 Pelobium sp.
AGATGATAATTTTGCTTTGATGGGTTACAACGTAGAAAAAACACTATCTGATTACGGAACTGTTTCCAGAGGAATTTTTAAAGCTTCTGCAGATGGTTATTTAGAGCAAATTACAGAACGCACCAAAGTATTTAAGAAAGATGGTGAAATTATTTTTGAAGAAGATGATGAAACTACGCCGATTAACCTGGATTCTTTTGCTTCTATGAATTTTTGGGGCTTTACTCCTGCTGTTTTCAAACCTGCGATTGAGTTGTTTAAGGAATTCGCTAATACCAATGATGAAAAAGACGGAAAAGCAGAATTTTATATTCCTTCTATTGCCGAGGCTTTAACAAAAAATAAAACGGCAAAGTTTAAGGTATTGCCTACGTCTTCTCAGTGGTTTGGGGTGACTTATAAAGAAGATAAGCCTATTGTTCAGGAGAAGTTGTTGAAGTTGGTGGAAGAAGGGGTTTATCCTGATAACTTATATAAGTAATTTCTTTAGACAAGAATATCATTAGAAGTGAGGCGTTTGCGCTCTTGCCTTTCCGGCCTCTTGACCGGCCAAGTCAAGATACTTTTTTCCGCAAAAAAGTAAACAAAAAACTCTCGGCTGCGCCTTTTGCTTTTAAAGGTTCTGCTTTAGCAGTTTCATCTTTGCCGCAAAAGCCAAGGCCGAATTAAAGGGTATTTAATGATTTTGCTTGGGCTTGATATAATGTAAATCCTATTTAATGGGTTAATAATAAAACAAAAAGGCGATTCTTGAATCGCCTTTTTGTTTTATTTCCTAACTAACTAACTAACTAACTAACTAACTAACTAACTAACTAACTATAAACTTCTTTTACTTTTTCTACGGCATAATCAATCTCTTCTTTGGTATTAAACTTAGAGAAAGAGAATCTTACACAAGGTTGATCAGGATTGGTTCCTATAGCAGTTAACACATGCGAACCAATGTTTGAACCTGATGAACAGGCGCTACCTCCGGAAGCAGATACTCCGTTAATATCTAAATTAAACAGCAACATATCTGGCATATCCATCACCGGGAAGGCCACACTTAACACTGTGTATAAGCTTTTATCAGCGTCGGTTTCTCCATTAAAACTGATGCCAGGCACTTCGGCTAAAAGTCTTTCTTTCATGTAACTTTTTAATCCCTGAATGTAAGCCTGGTGAGTTTCCATTTCCTCGTAAGCGATGCTTAAAGCTTTAGAAAGACCTACAATTCCGTAAACATTTTCTGTTCCGCCACGCATGTTACGTTCTTGGGCACCGCCATAAATAAATGGCTTTATTTTTAAAGATGGATTCACATAGATAAACCCCACCCCTTTTGGTCCGTGAATTTTATGAGCAGAACAAACTATAAAATGAGCTTTCAATTGTTTTACATCATGTTTATAATGCCCCATGGTTTGTACCGTATCACAATGGAAAATCGCATGGTAAGTTTCGCATAATTCGCCAACTCTATTGATATCTGTTAAAGTCCCAATCTCATTATTAGCATGCATTAACGACACTAAACTCTTCGGATTTTCTTTTAACAGCTCTTCTAAATGATCGTAATCTATATTCCCTTTCCCGTCAACATTAACAAAACTCAATTGAATTACTCCGTTTTGCTCTAACATCTCTAAAGTATGCAATACTGCATGGTGTTCTATTTTGGATGTTATCGCATGAGTGAGATTAAACGTGGTAATTGCCGACCTGATGGCAGTGTTATCCGCCTCAGTACCACCAGAAGTAAAGAAAATATTAGCCGGTGCCGTATTTAATAATGATGCTACATTTTTACGGGCTTTCTCCAGTAGCGTTCTCACCTCTCGTCCATGAGCATGTATAGAAGACGGATTACCGTAACTGTTCTCCATTACCTCCATCATCGTTTTCATTACTTCTTTATCTAAAGGAGTTGTTGCGGCGTTATCTAAATATACTTTTTTTGACATGTCTTTTTAAATGAGAGAATTATTGAATGCTGAAAAATGATTGAATGAATTATCGAATGAGAGAATTAGTGAATGAGAGAATTATTGAATGAGAGAATTAGTGAATGAATTACATATTATTTTGACTTACCGATTTTCTTGCTTTACTTAAAACTGCTAATATTTCATTTCCTTCTTTGATTAACGGAGCTAAAACTTCTTCTGATACAATCCCAGACTCAATTAAAACTTCCATCCAAAATATAGATTCATCCGCTTCTTCTACCGCTATACTTATCTTAGCGAAAAACTCTTTCTGTGATCTTGCTCGGCAAACCGCTCTATAATTCGCACCCACAGAAGAAGAACATCTTAATAATTGATTTCCGATAATTCTGCATTCCTGCGTATTAGGCAACTGCTGAAAGAACTTGACATGATCAACCGTATACTTTTTTGTCCTTGCTTTAAAAGCTTCAACAAAAGCAGTCTTAGAATTATCCATATTATTTATAATAAGTCATTCCGATAGATTTATTCTTTCATTAAATCATTCAAAATTCATTCATTTACACATTCAATATCCCGTTAATATCTGATATAATTTTTTCTGCTAATTCTTCTGCTTGCGCCTCTGTAGCCGCTTCAGAATATATCCTGATGATAGGCTCGGTGTTTGATCTTCTTAAGTGAACCCACGATTTATCAAACTCTATCTTTAATCCATCTATGGTAGAATAAGGCTGATCTTTATATTTTTCTTCTACTTTTAATAATAGCGCATCGATATCCATTTCTGGTGTTAAGGTGATTTTGTTCTTAGAAATGAAATATTGAGGATAGCTGTTTCTTAATTGAGATATGGTTTTCCCTGATTTTGCCAAATGCGTTAGGAATAAACCAATACCTACCAATGCGTCTCTTCCGTAATGTGATTCCGGGTAGATGATTCCACCATTTCCTTCTCCACCAATTACAGCATTACTTTCTTTCATCAGGTTAACTACGTTTACCTCGCCCACTGCGGATGCTTTGTACTCTTGTCCCGCAGCTTCGGTAACATCTCTTAATGCTCTGGTTGAGGATAAGTTAGATACTGTATTTCCTGGTGTATGTTTTAAAACGTAATCTGCTACAGCTACCAAAGTATATTCTTCACCAAACATGGTTCCGTCTTCGTTTACAAAAGCTAAACGGTCTACATCAGGGTCTACCACTATTCCTAAGTCTGCACCTTTACTCACCACTTCTGATGAGATTGCCGTCAGGTTTTCTGGTAATGGCTCCGGGTTGTGCGGAAAATGGCCGTTGGGCTCGCAGTACAATTCGTAAATGGTTTCTACCCCTAATGCTCTCAGTAATGCTGGAATATAAATTCCCCCTGAGGAGTTTACACAGTCTATAGCAACTTTAAAGTTTGCTTCTTTTATGGCTTCAACATCTACCAAAGGCAAGGCTAATACTTTATCTATATGTTTTTGAAGGTAGCTATCATCAAGTGTTACTTTCCCTAGGCTGTCTACATCAGCGAAAGCTATTTCATTACCCTCTGCAATTTCTAAAACCAGTTTCCCCTGGGCATCGTTAATAAACTCGCCTTTATGGTTCAATAGTTTTAAGGCGTTCCATTCTTTTGGGTTATGGCTGGCGGTCAGGATTATTCCTCCTCCAGCGTTTTCATCTGGTACGGCAAGCTCTACTGTTGGTGTGGTAGATAAGCCTAAATCTATCACATCTATTCCTAAACCCTGCAGGGTTCCAACAACTAAATTTCTTACCATCTCGCCGGAAATCCTCGCGTCTCTGCCCACTACTATTTTCTTATTTCCTGTTTGTGCTACTACCCAGCTACCAAAGGCCGCTGTGAATTTTACGATATCTGAGGGTGTTAAACCATCGCCTGCATTTCCCCCAATGGTGCCACGGATACCTGATATGGATTTTATTAAGGTCATATTTGATTTCTTTTTTGACCGCAAAAATAAGGATAAGCTATTGAAAATCTTTAAATCCATTAAAAACAAAGAGGAAAATGGCTAAATAACTATATTTGCAGCATATTTAAATATTAGAAATGCCGAAAAAGTGGTTCCAGAACTGGTTTAACTCTCCATACTATCATATTTTATACAAGCAAAGAGACGATGAGGAAGCAGAATATTTTATTGATAATTTATGTGATTTCCTTAAACCCCGTGATCATTCTTTAATGCTCGATATTGCCTGCGGTAAAGGGAGACATGCAATATATCTTAATAAAAAAGGATATGATGTTACGGGTATCGACCTTTCTGTATCAAGTATTAAATATGCCAAGCAGTTTGAGAATCCAACCTTAAACTTTTATGTGCATGATATGCGCCGCTTGTTTTATGTTAACTATTTCGACTTTGTATTTAACCTGTTTACCAGTTTCGGCTATTTTGAAACAGATAATGAGCATGTTAATGCGCTCAAAGCCTTTAGAAAAGCTTTAAAAAAAGACGGAAGACTAGTTTTTGATTACATGAATAGTCAGAAAATAATTAACAAGCTAGTTTACAGCGAAATAAAAACAGTAGATGGAATAGATTTTCATTTAAACAGATTTGTAGAAAACGGCAAAATTGTAAAAACTATCGACTTTAAACATAAAAACAGAAAATATGCTTTTAAAGAAGAAGTAAGGGACTTTAAATTAAGAGATTTCGAGAGACTTTTTAGAGCCTCTGGTTTAGAAATATGTAATATATTTGGTGATTATAACCTTAGTCCGTTCGATGTAAATCATTCTGAAAGGTTAATCTTTGTATGTAAGAAATCATGATCGAACAGCTGATTCAATTAGACCACCAGATTTTCTTTGCCATTAACAATGGTTTAAGCAACTCTTTTTTCGATTTTTTAATGCCAATTTTAAGGGATAAATACACCTGGATACCATTATATATTTTAATCATATTTTTTGCTGTTAAACTATATAAAATTAAAGGATTGTATCTTGTGGCATTTCTTGGAATAGCGGTTGGATTGGCTGATTATGGCAGCGCAAGTATTCTTAAACCTGCTTTCAAAAGAATAAGGCCCTGCAACAACGAGGTTTTGAAAGAGAATGTAATTTCCAGGGTCCCATGCGGTTCCGGCTTAAGTTTTCCTTCTACTCATGCTTCAGATCATTTCTCTATCGCTGTATTCTTTATCACTCTTTTCTATATGCGCTGGAAATACATTTTACCTATAGCTATATTATGGGCTGGTGCCATTTCTTTTGCACAGGTTTATGTAGGCGTACATTTTCCTGTAGATATCACCATAGGCGCATTATTCGGATCGGCAATCGGATATATTATTGCCCGCCTTTATCAGAGATACATCATTCTACCCTATTAAAAGATGAATTACCTAACCATACTTATTCTTACAGCTGGTGCGCTTTTGGGCGGCTTATCGGTGTTTTTCGTCAAAAAAGACAACCCACAAAGGCTAAAGCTTCTGCTTTCTTTTAGCGGTGCCTATCTTTTTGCCATTACCGTTTTGCATTTATTGCCAGACGTATACGAATCGCATAACCATTATATTGGCTTGTTTATTTTAGGCGGATTTATACTTCAGATTATTTTAGAACAGTTTTCTGACGGAATAGAACACGGACACATCCATAAACACAGTCATAGCCATAGTTTCCCTTACGGGATAATGATAAGCTTATGTTTACATGCCTTTTTAGAAGGGATGCCATTAACGGTAAGAGACCAGGATCATCTTGTTTTTGGTATTGCCATACACCATATTCCAGCAGCTTTTGCCTTAGGGAGCGTGTTATTAAACAACCATATTAGCAAACAAACCACAGTAATACTTATGGTGGTTTTTGCTTTAATGTCTCCTCTGGGTTATGTTTTTAGCTACTCTTTAAAAAGCGGCAGCTTAATGGATAGTAATTACTATCAATACATTATGGGGATAGTGATTGGTATTTTCTTACACATTTCTACCACTATTTTATTCGAATCTAGTGTAGACCACAGGTTTACATTAAAGAAAACAGTTGCTGTACTTGCCGGGATGCTAATTGCGTTGATCGGATTTTTTATGCATGGGCATTAGAAAAAAGTTTTATGATATTTAAAAGCTCTTATCTATTGATAAGGGCTTATTTACTAGCAAAGTTTATAGCTAATTAATTTTCGCCATTTATTTTCTATATTGTAATGATCATAGGTGAATTATAAATTCACTTATATC
>JAZQRF010000300.1:0-11893 GCA_045629485.1 Pelobium sp.
TGCGCCAATTAAGTTTTCGTAAACATCTGTACGGGCATTGTATCCGTAATCAGCAGTTCCTTGTTTCACATTGTGAACAACAATAGATCCTTCGATACCAGCGTTAGAGCAGATCTGACGAAGAGGCTCCTCAATAGCTCTTTTAATGATTTTGATACCAGTAGTTTCATCTTCATTTAAGCCTTTAAGATCTTCCAAAGCCGCAACAGCTCTGATGAAAGCAACACCACCACCTGCAACGATACCTTCTTCTACAGCCGCTCTTGTTGCATGTAAAGCATCATCCACACGGTCTTTTTTCTCTTTCATCTCTACTTCTGTAGCAGCACCTACATAAAGAACAGCAACACCACCAGCTAATTTAGCTAAACGCTCCTGCAATTTCTCTCTGTCGTAATCTGAAGTAGTAGTTTCGATTTGAGCTTTGATTTGGTTAACTCTTGATTTAATATCTTCTGAGTTTCCAATTCCATTGATAATGGTAGTATTGTCTTTATCAACAGTAATTTTTTCTGCCTGACCAAGGTAAGAAAGATCAGCGTTTTCTAATTTATAACCTCTTTCCTCAGAAATTACAGTACCACCAGTTAAGATAGCGATGTCTTCTAACATGGCTTTTCTTCTGTCGCCAAAGCCAGGAGCTTTAACAGCTGCAACTTTCAGAGAACCACGGATTTTGTTTACAACTAAAGTAGCTAAAGCTTCTCCGTCTAAATCTTCTGCAATAATTAAAAGTGGTTTTCCTGTTTGTACTTGTTTTTCTAAAACAGGCAATAATTCTTTCATATTGCTGATTTTTTTGTCGTAGATAAGAATATAAGGATTCTCTAATTCTACTTCCATTTTATCAGCATTGGTTACGAAGTAAGGAGAAAGGTAACCTCTGTCGAACTGCATACCTTCTACAGTTTTTACTTCAGTTTCTGTTCCTTTAGCTTCTTCTACAGTAATTACACCGTCTTTACCCACTTTAGCCATAGCTTCAGCGATTAAAGAACCAATTACATCGTCGTTATTTGCAGAGATAGAAGCAACTTGTTTGATTTTGTTGTTGTCTTCTCCAACAGTTTGTGACTGAGATCTTAAGTTTTCAATTACAACAGCAACGGCTTTATCGATACCACGTTTTAAATCCATTGGGTTTGCACCAGAAGCAACGTTTTTAATACCTGCAGTAACAATTGCCTGAGCTAAAACTGTAGCAGTTGTTGTTCCGTCACCTGCAATATCAGCAGTTTTAGAAGCAACTTCTTTAACCATTTGAGCACCCATGTTTTCTAAAGAATCTTTTAATTCGATCTCTTTAGCAACAGTAACACCGTCTTTAGTAATAATTGGTGATCCGAATTTTTTATCAATAATTACGTTTCTACCTTTTGGACCTAAGGTTACTTTAACTGCATTAGCTAAAATATCCACACCACGTTTCAGCGCATCGCGGGCTTCTACATTATATTTAACTTGTTTTGCCATTTTCGTTTCTTCGATTTTAGATTAAAGATGTGAGATAGGAGAACCTATACTTTAACATCTGTAAAAATGAATTTTTTATTATTTTAATAATCTATCTGACATGAATTAAGACCAACTAAGTCTCAGGTCTCATGCCTAATGTCTTAATCTTAAAGTACTGCGTAGATATCAGACTCACGCATAATCAAATACTCTTTACCTTCATAAGTAATTTCAGTACCAGAATATTTGCCGTAAAGAACCTGATCACCAACTTTTACAGTTAAAGGTTCATCTGGTTTTCCATTTCCTACAGCTACTACGGTTCCGCTTTGTGGTTTTTCTTTAGCAGTATCAGGGATATAAATTCCCGAAGCAGTTTTCTCTTCTGCAGGAGCAGCTTCAACTACTACTCTGTCTGCAATAGGTTTAATGTTTAATGCCATAATTATATAATAATGTATTTTAGTTTTTCTGATTATTACTTCTCATAGAACATGCCAAAGCCCGAATTTGCCATTTTTTCATTTTTACTACCAAGTTTCTGCAAGTTTTTGACAACAATCTGTGTCAGCTTGTCAGCAATTGCAAAAAATAAAAAGTTGTAAAACCAAAAGAGCCGTCTTTAAAGGACGGCTCTTTTTCGTTTATTTATCAAAACTTATTTTTTAGTTGTGTCTGTAGACTGGCCTTGTGGCATTGCCGGCAAAGCAGATGGAGCAGCAGTTTTATCTATTTGTTCCTGGATCCTTGAATCTTTGCTTTCTGCACCACCAGGTGTTGATCCGCCCACGTTAATCAATAACGCTAAAACCATTAAGGCAATTGCCAAACCCCAGCTTCCTTTTTCAAGGAAATCGCCGGTACGCTGTACACCCATGATGTTATTTGTTGATGAAAATCCTGAAGAAAGACCTCCACCTTTAGGGTTCTGAATTAAAACTATTAATACCAACAGCACAGCAATGATGATGGCGAGTATCACTAAAAACGTTGTCATATATCTATTTAATTAACTTTTAACTCTAAGTACTTTATTTGGCTCGCAAAGTAAGCGCTTTTTTCCGGATATTTCAAACTTAATTTTTTGTAAACTTCCAGCGCTTTATGAAAAAGCATTTGTTCTACGTAAACTTTAGCCAGAGTTTCAGAAACCAATTCGTTGCTGTCCTCTGAACTGCGTTTTGCTTTATTTTCTGTATCAATTTTATTAGCCGGTGGTGGTTTAATTTGCGGCTCTTCTTTAATGAATTTTTCAATAATCTGGTGTTCTTTCTTCATAAAATCGAAAGCAACCGTAGACGTCCCTCCTGTTTTTTGTTCGATTTCGCTTACAGAATGGAGATGAAAAATATTCTCTGCGATTTGGTGTTCTAAAGCGTCGTTTTCATTTTTCTTGATTTCCTGGGTAGTATCTAAAGAAAAAGTAGCGTACGGTCTTAAATTTTCCTGGTAGGTTTTACGTGTTTTAGCAAGCCACCATAAAAAAGTATAAGGCAAACGTTCATCATCATACCTTGATAAATTTCCTCCATCCAGAACCTGTGGAAGATTAGGCGCAGAAGAAACCAGAGTTTGCTGATCATCACTTCCAGAGGCAAAATTATCTTCCTCTTTATCTTCTTCTTCATTCTCAATATTTTCTACATAAGGTAATGATGCCTCAATAACTGGTGAATTTTCTGTTGAATCCTCACCATCGGGTTTTTCTTCATTACTATGCAGAACTACCTCTTCTTCACTTCCAGGTTGGTCCTTATTTATAATTTCAGCTTCGTTCTCTTCTGCCAGGCCACTCTCGTATTCAGGGATCTTTTCATTTTCCTTCTCACTTACAGAAATTTCCTCTTCTTTTTGCTGCTGCCAGGTACTTTGTTCTGCCTTTGAATCAGCAAAACCTTGTTCAGTAATTAATGTTTCCGAATATTTCTCTCCGTCTAAAGTTAAATTTTCTATTTCACTAGCCTCAAGAACTGGTTGGTGATGAATACTTAGGCTAAAATCCACAGGGACTACAGGGGAAGTAATTTCCTCAAATACTTCATCGTCGTGAGTGTATTTTTGCTCTTGCGACAATTCTTCCGAAGGCTCCTTCTCTGAAAATGCCGGAGAGTCATCAATTATAGAAATTATGGTTTCTTGTTGAGCAATTTCTTGCGGAGCTGACTTTTTAAATCTTTCGCTTTTAAACTTGGAGGGATGGTAAATAAAATCATACAGCACATTCCTGGAAGGAACACTAACTGCAGCCCGGGCAAGTACTTGCTCGTAAGATGGCGTACCGATGGCACTTCGCGAAGCAAGCAGGTATAAGGCCTGGCAATAAGGATATTTCTTAATTAACAGATTGATATTAGGCAGATCCTCCTTATGCAGGTTTTCTATATCGATAAAGTAATTAGAAAATTTTATATCCGGTAAATTATTAAACTCTACTTGCTCCACGCTTCTATTTTTATGTGAATTAACAAAAATTTACCAGTTCGCAAAAGCCCTGTTGTAAATATCTTCTGTTAATTGCTGGTTGATGTCTTTAATTAAATTCTGTTCCTGGCTGGCATAAGACGAACCCTGCATAGAAAAATCTCTATAACGGGTAAAAGACTGATCAAAACTTTTATCAGGCTCTATTGAATTGGTATATTTTACCTGCACCGTAATGGTTAACCTGTTTAAACCGGCAGTTGGCTGGTCGTTTCCCTGAATAGCTACGGGCTGAATAGTATAGCCTGTTATCCGGCCTTCAAAATCTGCATCTCCATTGGTTCTAAGAAAGCTTAAAGAAGTTTGGGTACGAATACGGTCTTTTAAAGCTTCGGTAAAAGTCTGGCTTAAGTTAGGAACCACTAAAGGCGCATTATTCTCGAACAATGATACAGAAACTGTCTTCATTCCGGCAGATATGGATCCTCCAGTAAAAGAGTAGATCCCGCAGCCACTGATAAAAAGTAAGATAGGCAAAGCAACAGCTAAAAATAGGCTCTTTTTCATTTAATTAAGATCTAGTTCTTTAATTTTCCTGTACAAAGTTCTCTCAGAAATCCCTAATTCTTCTGCTGCTGATTTCCGTTTACCTTTATGTTTCTTTAATGCCTTTTTGATCATATCAGCTTCCTTATCGATTAAAGATAAAGATTCCTCAACCTCTTCTGCATCATGGGTAATATGAAAATCTTCATGCTGCCTGTTGTTTACAGGTTGCTGAATGGTAAATTGTGGCGGTGCATAAGCCTGTGCCTGATCTGAAACCTGCATATCCAAATCTCTGTATAAAGAATTTACAATTTGAGGATGACTTTCTGCATAATTGGAAACCTTGTCTCCACTTTGTAGAATATCAACTACAAGCTTCTTTAATTCTACCATATCCTTTTTCATATCAAAAAGGACCTTGTAAAGGATATCTCTCTCAGAAAAATCTTCTTTTTTACCGTTATCCAAACGCATAGGTAAAGAGCCCGACTGATCCTGAGGAATGTAGGCCAGCAATGTTTGCCCGGTAATATGCCTGTCTTTCTCCAATACCGCTATTTGCTCTGCTATATTCTTTAATTGCCTTACGTTTCCCGGCCAGCTGTAATTAGATAAGACATGTACTGCTCCTTCATCTAAAGTGATATTTGGAGATCTGTATTTATCAGAAAAATCGGCCACAAATTTCCTAAATAGCAGGTGGATATCTTCTCTTCTGTCTCTTAAAGGAGGTATTTTTAATGGAACAGTGTTTAACCGGTAATATAAATCTTCTCTAAACTTTCCTGCTCTAACAGCTTCGTACATTTCTACGTTTGTAGCCGCAACAACCCTCACATCAGTTTTCTGAACTTTCGAAGATCCCACTCTTATATATTCTCCGGATTCTAAAACACGTAACAATCTTGCCTGAGTACCCAAAGGCAGTTCGCCCACTTCATCCAGGAAAATAGTGCCGCCGTTTACTACTTCAAAATATCCTTTTCGAGCTTCATGTGCACCGGTAAACGAGCCTTTCTCGTGTCCGAACAATTCAGAATCTATGGTCCCTTCCGGAATTGCACCACAGTTAACCGCTATGAACGGCCCATGCTTTCTAACACTTAACTGATGAATGATATGGGAAAAAACTTCTTTTCCAGAACCACTCTCCCCGGTAATTAATACCGTAATATCTGTTGGAGCCACCTGCCTGGCTATATCTATTGCTCTGTGTAATAAAGGAGATCCCCCGATAATACCAAAGCGTTGTTTTATTTCTTGTACATCCATTTCTTGTTGAGATAAAGGAATAAGATGAAGGAATCAAAGACTAAACAGCCTAATATCCTCTATCTTTCTTCAATGTTCTTTAATCTTAAATGTTAGATACAAAAGAATAAAGAGAAAGAGCAAGGCTCACTGCCTAATGTCTGTTGTCTTTGTTCCCTGTTCTTTGCTCTTAACCAACCACTTTTCCTATCAAAGTTGCTGTAGTTACTGTTTCTACCAAAACATTTACGTAATCTCCTGGTTTATAACCGCCTTTTACAGGAAAAATAACCATAAAGCTCTGGTCGCTTCTTCCACAATAATCTTTATCAGATTTTTTAGAAAAGCCTTCTATTAAAACCTTTTCTGTTTTACCAATACGGCTTTGGGCTCTTATCTTACTATTTTGTTGTTGTAATGCGATAATTTCTTCTAAACGACGTTGCTTTACTTCTTCAGAAATATCATCAGCAAACTTCTTCGCTGCTGGTGTTCCTGGTCTTTCAGAGTAAGAATACATATAAGCAAACTGAAATTTCACGTATTCCATTAAACTTAAAGTATCCTGATGTTCATCTTCTGTTTCTGAACAAAATCCTGTAATAATATCTGTAGAAATACTGCAATCTGGCAGAATTCTTTGGATGGCGTGAATTCTGTCTAAATACCACTCCCTGTCGTAGGTTCTATTCATGAGCTCTAAAACCCTGGAGTTTCCAGATTGAATAGGTAAATGGATATAATTACAAATGTTTTCGTGTCTTGCAATGGTATAAAGCACCTCATCTGTAATGTCTTTAGGGTGAGAAGTAGAAAATCTAACTCTTAACAGAGGATTTACCAAAGCCACCATTTCCAAAAGCTGGGCAAAATTAATTTCTGCACCTTCTGCTGATTTCCATTTATAGGAATCTACATTCTGGCCAAGCAGCGTTACTTCTTTGTATCCTGCAGCAAATAAATCTTCGGCTTCCTTAATAATAGAATGTGCATCCCTGCTCCTCTCCCGCCCCCTTGTAAACGGAACTACACAAAAAGAACACATGTTATCGCAGCCTCTCATGATAGAAATGTAAGCTGTAATTCCATTAGAGTTTAACCTTACCGGGCTAATGTCTGCATAGGTTTCTTCTCTTGAAAGAATAACATTAACCGCTTTATTTCCATCTTCTACCCTGTTAATCAGGTTAGGAAGATCACGATAAGCATCGGGCCCTACCACCAAATCAACCAACTTCTCTTCTTCCAAAAATTTAGATTTAAGGCGTTCTGCCATACAACCCAGCACCCCAACTACCATCTCTGGATTTTTAGCTTTAGATGCACTGAATTGTTTCAGCCTGTTCCTTACTCTTGTTTCTGCATTTTCTCGTATAGAACAGGTATTTATAAAGACAACATCGGCTTCAGTAAAATCAGTAGTGGTTACAAAACCTTCCTGACTTAGAATAGAAGCCACAATCTCGCTATCAGAAAAATTCATGGCGCAGCCATAACTTTCCAGATAAAGCTTGCGGCCCGCATTATTTTTGGGCGTTTCAAGAATTATTGCTTCTCCCTGCCTACTTTCATCATGCTCTTTCGAAGGAATACTTAAATCTAACATCTAAATCATTTTTGGAATACAAAAGTAAGAAGTTTTTAATTAAAAATGACAGTTTGTCAGCCTGTTTAATTTATTTACTCTATGTTAACATAAATTATGGCTAAACAATTGCGTGTACAAGATTTTACTATATTTATATTAAATGAATAATGGTGCTATCTCTCCCAGAAAACGTAAAATTTTAACGTGGATTGCGGGTATAATAATATTTATTGTTTTAACAGTTGTTGCTGCTGCCCTTTACCTAAACAGTAAATGGAAGCCAATGCTCATAACTGCTATAGAAAATACTGTAATTAACGCTTCCGATAGTCTTTACCGAATTAAAATTTCTGACATTCATGTTAACCTTATCAACGGGAGTGCTTTTTTAGACAGCATAGAAATTTATCCGGACACGGCAGTGTACCAGAAAATGATTACTCAAAGAATTGCTCCTGAGAATCTGTTCGAGCTCAGGGTAAGAAAACTCGATTTAGAAAACCTGAGTCCCTGGGATATCTATTTTAAAAGGAATCTGGACATGGAGACCATCAGTATTCGAGAACCTGAATTAAAAATAACCTACACAAGGCTTAAAAATAAGATCAGGAAGAAGAAAAAACATAAAACAAATTACGAAAGCATAAAAGACATTTTAAATTCTGCCAAAGTAAACAGCATTTTCCTGAATAATATCAGGTTCCAATATGTAGATAAATCTTTACCTACACCCTCCATAACCAAATTAGATCAGTTAAGTATCAGGGCAAACGACATCCTGATAGATTCGGCATCTCAGTACGATTCTACAAGAATTTTTAATGCAAAAGACCTCATTGCAGAATTGCACAACTATCAATACCCTTCTGCAGATTCTACCTATTATATTAAACTCGGCAAGTTAAGACTTTCCACCTTACATAAAGAATTGCTGCTCTCTAAAGTGGAGTTGGTACCCAGATATGAAGAAATGGCTTTTTCTAACTTATTCCCCCGTCAACACGAGTTATATAAGCTTAATTTCGACAGTATCCTGGTTCATAATCTTAATTATCCCGATCTAATTGATTCTAGGCAAATAGCCGCCCAAAGCCTCACTATTAAAAACGGTGGGTTGTATGCATTCCTAAACCGTGGAAAACCTTTAAAAGGAATTGATAAAGGAAAAAACTATCCGCATGTATTACTTAATAGATTAAACTGGAATATTATTACGGATACGCTGAATATCAAAAATGTAGATATTAGCTATGCTGAATATAATCCAAAATCTAAAAGTAAGGGTACGCTAACCTTTAAGAATCTTACGGGAAAAATTTTAAATGTAACCAACGATTCTGCCAGGCTCTCAAAAAATAAATATGCTAACGCATATCTAAATGCCGCTTTTATGGGTTATGGCAATTTAGACATTCATATTAAATTTGATGTTTCTGACCAGGCAGGAAGATTTAGTTACAACGGTACCTTAGCTGCAATGCCATTAAATGTGATTAACCCTGTAGCTAAACCCTTAGCTAAACTCGTATTTAGTTCGGGAAAACTTAACAGAATTGATTTTTCTGCCAGCGGCGATAGAAATGGAGCAAAAGGAAAAGTAAAAATAAACTATAGCGACCTAAGCATCAAGTTATTAAAACAAGATGACGATAATAATTTTAAACGAATGGGGTTAATATCTTTATTAGCAAATGCCTTGATTATCAAAAGTGATAACCCGTCTAAGGATGAAAAAATTAGAGTTTCTTATCCAACATTTGAAAGACCAGATGATGCATCCTTTTTTAATGTGATGTGGAAAATTATATTTTTAGGCTTTAAAGAATCTGTAGGTATTACAAAAGAGAAAGAGACAGAAATGATGGAGAAATCTCAGAAACTGTTAGAAAAAAATCAAAAAAAGGAAGCCCGAAAACTAAAACGGCAACAAAAAAGAGAGGCTAGAAAAAATGATTAGAACTTTAAATTTCCCAAAAAAAATAAGCTTCCTGATCATTTCAGGAATATTATTAAGCGCTTGCGCTCAAAAAGTTAATGATGGATTAACGGCTGCCACCAATCTTAAAAAACTAAATATCGATGAAAAGAATTTAGACAGGATAGACAGCCTTCTAGGAACCGCTTTAATTAGTAACTGGACAGCAGGTGTTACGGCCCTGGTTGCAAAAGACGGAAAAGTAATTTATGATAAAGGTTTGGGGTTCAGAAACAGAGAAAGTAAAGCGCTTATGCGCCCCACAGATCTTTTTAGAATTGCATCGATGACTAAACCTATTGTTTCTACAGCAACAATGATTTTGGTAGAACAGGGAAAAATTAACCTCAACGATCCGGTTTCTAAATATATCCCTGAATTTAAAAATCTGCAGGTTTTAAACACCTTTAAGGAAGCTGATACTACTTACACCACAGTACCCGCAACACAAAACATTACCATAAAAAATCTCCTTACACATACATCCGGTATCGGTTATGGTTTTGCGGATAAAAGGATGAAGATGATTTATGATAAAAACAATATCCCAGATCTCGCAACAGTGCAAAATCTAACGATAGATTCGGTTACCAAAAAGCTTGGCAGCCTGCCTCTTGGAGCTCAGCCAAACTCCAGGTTTTATTATGGTTTAAATACTGATGTTTTAGGAAGAGTAATTGAAGTTGCAGCTAAACAACCTTTAGATTCTTTTTTGTCAGTCCATATTTTTAAACCTCTGGAGATGCTTGACACCCATTTTTTTCTACCTGTCCTAAAAATTCGCAGGCTATCAACCATGTATAGCGAAACCAAAGAGGGCCGATTAGTTAGAGCGCCTGAAACTCAGGATAGATCCAACATCAACTATTCAACCAGTGGAGCCAGGACTTACCTATCCGGAGGCTCTGGTCTGGTATCCAATGTAGAGGATTATGCAAAATTTCTACAGATGATTTTAAACAAAGGGAGTTATAATAAGCATAGGATTTTGAAAGAAGAGACTGTGGATTTGATGATCCAAAACAATATTGGCGAATTAAATGTAGGTAAAAACAAATTTGGTTTAGGTTTTGAAATAGCAACAGTAGAGGGCTTAGCAAATGGGGCCAGGGTTGGTAAATTAAGCTGGGCAGGCGCTTTTAATACTATGTTTTGGATAGATCCGGAAAGAAAATCAATAGCTATATTAATGACGCAGGTTTACCCGGCTCTTCATAAAGAAGAGCTGTATAGCAAATTCGAAACCATAGTGAACGAGGTGTTAGACACAGCGCCCAAAAAGAAATAACATAAAAAAGCCAGAATTCGCATTCTGGCTTTTTTATGTTTAAGGATTTTATACTATTCTGCCGAAGGAGTTTCTTCTGTAGTTTCAGCAGTAGCTTCCACTTCAGCGCTTTCCTCAGTTTCAACAACTTCTTCAACCGGAGCATTTTTAGCTGCAACTGCAGCTGCAATAGCTTCTTTTTTCTTAGTTTCTTCTACTAAAGCTGCTTTTCTGGCCTCTTCTTTTTGAGAAGATAAACCTGCTTTTTTAGCATCAATTTTGCCTTCTTTACCTTCTACCCATGCAGCAAATTTTTCGTCTGCCTGCTCTTGAGTTAAAGCTCCCTTTTTAATACCACCGTTTAAGTGATTTTTATAAAGAACACCTTTGTAAGAAAGGATTGCTTTAGCTGTATCAGTTGGAGTAGCACCAGTGCTCACCCAGTCAACAGCTTTGTCGAAATTAAGATCAATCGTCGCAGGATTGGTGTTTGGATTGTAAGAACCTAATCTTTCAATAAACTTACCATCTCTTGGAGATCTTGAATCTGCTACTACGATGTAGTAAAACGGTTTTCCTTTTTTACCGTGTCTTTGTAACCTAATTTTAGTTGCCATTTTTTAAATTCATTAAAGTTTGCAATATCCCTTTACACGTAAAGGGACGCAAAAGTAAGCAAATTTTATTTAAATTACTATCAATCAAATTTTTATTTAATTATATGGAAATCTAAAATTATTTTAACTTTATTTCCATGAATTCGAAACACTTTTTCCTCGTACTTTTCCTTTTATCAGCCTCCAGCACATTGTTTGCGCAGAAAAATAAAATCTTACTTACCCATAAAAACCAAAAAACTTCCAGCATTGAAGCTGGTGATAATGTAAGAATAAGCTATCCAGGCGAGAAACTACCCACTGTAAAAAATAAGAAAGGCCAGGTGGGTATTCGTGGGAAAGTAGATGCTATCAAAAAAGATAAAATAGTATTGAAAGCTGTTCGGGGGAAAAACCTTGAGTTAGATATCAGTGAAATTACGGCTATTAAAAAAACTTCTTCCATGTTACCCGCTCTTGCAGGAACCTATGCAATTATCGGTGGAGCAGCACTTATTGGAACGTCCCAGGCTGACCTTAACTCTGGAATAACAGCTTTTACCACAGCCGCGGCAGTATTCCCGGCACTAATAATTACTACCAAAATTTTCTATCCCGCCAGACCGAAACAAAAAGTTGGAAAAGATTATAAAATGGAGGTAATTGCAGTTCAATAATGTAACATTTCTTCCGAAAGTTTGTCTTAATTAGAAAACTTACACAAATGATCATTACCACAACACCTAGTATAGAAGGAAAAAAAGTAGTTAAATATTTAGGATTGGTAACCG
>JAZQRF010000301.1:0-19614 GCA_045629485.1 Pelobium sp.
ATTAACTGGGATAACAAAGGCAATAATCCTGACAATATAACTATTCAGAATTCTATACTCGGGCAAGGGTTACACCGGGCTAACCATTCTGCCGGGGGGTTAATTCAGCCAGGACAAGGCGGTAAAATTAGCTTAATCAGGAATTTATATACCAGTAATAAAACCCGTAATCCTAAAGTAAAAGGGATAAACGAGTTCGTTAATAACGTCGTTTATAATTGGGGAAATTTTGGAAATCCTAATGGGCATACCGAGTCAGGAGATGCCTATATTATGGGAGGAGACTCTGCCGGAGAATCATTTGTAAATATCATCAACAATTATTTTATGAGTGGTCCCAGCACTAAAGATAACCTGGTAACTCCATTTAACAGGGGGAATGAAAATTTCAATTTATATGCCTCTGGTAATTATTTTGATAACAATAAAAATGGAGTTTTAGATGGGGCAGTAGTTCCATACGATTTAACCGGATACCCAACCGGAGATATGGCCAGCTTAAAGCAAACTCCTTACGATTATCCCATGAAAAACCCTGTAATGACAGCAGAAGATGCCTTTAACTGGGTAATTGCTAATGTAGGGGCTTCTTATCCAAGACGTGATGCGGTAGACGGAAAAATGATTAGCGACTTAAATACTAAAGGAATAACAGCCGATTATCTTTACAGGGAAACCGACAATGGATTAGTGAATGGCGGCTTAGGAAATGTTTTCAATGCTCCCGCACCATTAGATACTGATGCTGATGGCATGCCTGATGCATGGGAAGAAGCAAATAACCTGGATAAAAATAATGCTGCGGATGCACTTACATACAGTGTTATTTTTCCTCAATACCTCAATATTGAAGTTTATATTAATGGCATAACAAGTGTGACGCCTCCTGATTTTGTTATTCCACCATCAGATGTGACGTTTAATGCTACTTCTGTTGAGTTGCCATCGCCGGCTAGTACCATCATTGTAAACTGGAATGATAATTCAGCCAATGAGGATAATTTTATCATAGAGCGTTCTTTAGACGGAACTGTTTTTACACAAATAGCCCAGGTTGGTGCGGGTATAATCACCTATACCGATACAGATTTAGTGCCCAATACAAAATATCATTACCGCATTAAAGCAGTAAATAGTACAGAGTCCTCAAGCTATACAGCAGTTTTTTCTGTAACTACTCCACCCATACCCACAGCCCCAACAAAGCCGTTAACACCCAATCCCGTGAGCGGATTTAATTTTACAGAATTAAGCAGTGGAAGCTTAACTTTAAAATGGGGTGGAAGCGCCAATACTACAACTTATGAAGTTTATTTTGGAACAACATCCGGCAATCTAACAAAATTGGGAGAGGTGGTTTATTCGGCAGCTCCTTCTTATACAGTAAATGGCTTAACTGCCGGGACAACCTATTATTGGAGAATAGACGCATCCAATAATAAGGGAATTGCAACTGGTGATGTATGGACTTTTCGTACCATTGCTAATATCGTCCCTGGTATGGTGGGCTATTGGGCATTTGACGAAACTTTATCAGATGGTTTACAGGTAACTGATTCTACAGCTTATGTTAATCATGGTGTTTTAGGTTTAGATGATGATGATGCCAGTATCAGAGTTGCCGGTAAAGTAAAAAATGCACTTAATTTTGAAACAGCTCGTACTGATATCTATGTAGTAAGTGTGCCAAACCAGGATCAATTATTTTTAGATAAAAGCGCTTTCTCTCTTTCTTTTTGGATGAAAGCAAATTCATCTTTATTTCCTTCAGGAAATACAAGTTCTTATTTGTTATGTAAAGGATCAATTTCCAAAAATACTGTTATCGGTGCAACAGGGAAGAGATTTAATATCGAATTTAAAAGCGGACAAATTCGGTTTGCTATTGATGATGATGTCACTAAAAGAGAACTTTCCTACGACGCCAGTTCACTTTTTACCAACCAATGGGTGCATGTTGTGGCCATTAGAAATACCACCACCAATAAGTTGCAATTTTATTTTAATGGGGTTTTTGCGAACGAAACAGATGGTTCTGGTGTAGGAGGAATAGGAGAAACAAGTTCTTTGGTAATAGGTAATATTGGTGAGTTAGAATTTTTAGCCAATTCCAATGCTCCGGCACCTTATAAAGGACAACTAGACGAGTTAAAGATTTTTAATTTTGTTTTAACTCCAGAGCAGGTAATGCAACAATACCATACCAGCCCATTGCCTTTACAAGCTTATTTTCCAACTCCGGCAAATAATGGTACCGGAGATGATGCTTTGAATACGAATGTTAGCTGGACAGGCGGCATCAATACCACAACTTATAAAGTTTATTTGGGAACCAGCAGCGGATCTTTAAATTATGTGGCAGATAAAGCGGTAGGCTCACCTAATTATCAGTTTACAGGCTTAACAGCTAATACAACATATTACTGGAGAGTAGATGCAATTGGTGAGGCAGGAACGACCACAGGTTTAGAGTGGTCTTTCAAAACCACTGCTTTCGCGAAAGGAATAGTTGCTGATTGGCATTTAGATGCCACTACCGGAACAACAGTTACCGATAACAGCAGTTATGCGAATCATGGTGAGATTACTAATGTTACAGCCTATCAATGGGTTGCAGGAAAATTAAATAATGGTTTAAACTTACAAACTATGGCGGCTAATTCCGCCGTAACCATACCAGATCAACCGCATATTAAATTTGATAAGAGTTCTTTTAGTATTTCTATGTGGATAAAAGCAGTAGCTCCAGCCTCTTCATCTACCTCTGTTTATATTTTGCAAAAGGGAACTTTTGCAGCAAATGCATCAGGGGGTACAGGAAAATGGTATGGGGTGGAGTTAAAAAACAATTTAATTTACTTTTCAGTCGATGATAATGTGAATAAATCGACCGTGAGTTTCAACAGTGCTACTTTTTTAACCAATGCATGGGTACATGTAGTGTTTGTAAGAAACGTTAGCGATAAAACCCTTAAAATTTTCAGAAACGGTGTGCAGGTAGTTTCCGGAACTGAAAACGCGACTAGTTTAAACAACGGAATTGCAGCTGTTGATCCATTATACTTTGCAAACAGCAAAGATTTAAATGCGCCATTTACGAGTGCATTAGATGAGATCAAAATTTATAATTATCCGTTGACAGTCTCAGAAATCGGTAATTTAAATACTTTGCCTGTCCGTCTAAAAGATTTTACTGCTACTGCCGAATCAAATAAAATAAAGCTGCACTGGACTACATTATCAGAGCAGAATAATAACCGTTTTGATATCGAACATTCTCAGAATGGCAAAGATTTTAATTTTTTAGCTTCTGAAAAAGGAAAAGGTACAACCAGTTCAATATCTGACTACACAGTTTATGATCTTAATCCGTCAATAGGAACAAATTATTACCGGTTAACACAATATGATCATGATGGAAAATCAGAAACATTGCGAGTCAAAGCAGTTGATTTTAATATGGCAAACAATATGTTTAATACATACCCAAATCCATTAAGTAAACAGGTTAATATTAAGATCCCATCCTATAATTTTGGCGAGATAGAGGCGGATATTACATCTTTAAACGGATTAAATATCTTTAAAGGGAAGCTCTTAGCAAACAGCACTCATGTTTTTACTATTGATTTAGATCATCAACCAGCTCCTGGGATTTACATGTTAAATGTTAAAGGGGATGGTTTTAAAAACAGTTCCAAAATTATAATAAAATAACCATGCTAAATTTTGAATAGGACTTTAAGCTAAGTATAGGAAAGCTTGATATTAAATGATTAAAGCCATTTCGTCAATTTTTGAAAGTATTTTGTCAATTTTTATAACCCTTTTTTTTCAATCATTAGTATTTTCGTTAAATAATTATAAACCACATAAACGCATTAATTTTTAGAAATGATAGCTATAAAGTCTTCGTAGCTTAAACGATACTATATAGTTATCCAGCCAAATTCAGTAAAGAAGTTTGCTGATGATAAGCTAATTAATAAATAATACCAATTGACAACCATGAATAGATTGACAAAAATTTATTGTATTCTAATTTTTCCGGTTTTACTGTTCACTTCTTGTCAGAAAAAGTTTGGAGAATTTTACGAGCGTCCGGAAGGGTTAGGCGCACCTATTTATCAGCAATTAGAAGAGAGAGGGAATTTTAAAGAATTAACGGCAGTAATAGATAAAGCAAATTATAAGAAAATTTTAAGCGAAACTGGCTGGTGGACTTTTTTTGCACCCACCGATGAGGCTTTTAAGAGGTTCTATCAGGAAAAAGGGATTTCAGGGGTTGATGGTATCTCAGATTCTTTGGCCACTTCAATAGTTAAATACTTATTAGTTTTCAATTCTTATCGTGAGGACCAATTAAGTATCTTTCAGCAAGGAGGCGATAATTCTGCAGGAATCGGACAGGCTTTTAAAAGAAAGACAGCTTATTATGACTATGTAAACCAACAGGGTGATGAAGTTAAAGCAAAAACTATAGCAACAAACAGAAACGTTACCTCAGAAAGAAACGGAGCCACTTTTCAAAATAATTCTAACTATAAAGATGGTGATAATAACAATAAATATATCCCCTACTTTACAACTTCTTATTTCGAGACTTTAGGTTTAAAAGATTTGGATTATAAATCTTTTTATCCAAACACACCCTTTACGGGATTTAATGTTGCGGATGCAGGTGTGGAAATCACTGCCAAAAATATTGCAGCCGAGAACGGAACTATTCATGTTATAGATAAAGTAATCACCCCTTTGCCAAGTATAGATCAGTATATAAGATCTAATCCCCAGTATAGCGAATTTGCAAAACTACTGGATTCGTTGGCTTTCTATACAGAGAACGCTTACATCACAAAGCAAAATGCGGTTTTTTCAGGTTCTGCTGAAACTGTTTTTACGAAAGGCTACAGCGGGCGGTTGGCTTTTTCTCCCAATAACGAAAGCTTTCAAATACCAGGTACTACGGCTTTCTTTAATACTTTATCTCAATCTCAGGGTTATACTATGCTGGTTCCAACAAATACTGTTTTGGATGCCTACAGAAAGAAAATTCTGAAAAACTATGGGAACACTTTTTTTACAAATACACCAGCAAACGTTCTAACAGATTTTATGAATTCCCTCATGTGGGGTAACATGCTCTGGCCATCATTTTTCGATAGCAACATTAATTTTCTTGAGGAAGTGGCAAGTATAGGGTTCGTTAATGTAATTGATAAAAAAATGTTAAGCAATGGTATTGTTTATGGTGTAGATAAAGTGCATGAAGCAAATGTTTTCAGAACTGTCTATGGCATTCCTTATCTTGATCCTAATGCAAGATTAACCTATTACGGCTTTAATGAAGTAGTTACCGGGTTAAAAGGCTATACTTCTCAGCCTGCCATCCGTCAAACTGTTTTAATTATGCCGGATGCGCTTTTAGCAGCAAATGGCTGGAGATATAATGAATCCAGTGCGGGATCCTCTACTTCGGCATGGGGTTATAAAGCTCCGGCTTCTACATCCTATAACCATAACAACGTACATCGCGAAAATATCACGAGAATGTTCTCTACAGGAGTTTTTATAACTCCGGATGCAGAAATATCCAGCTTTGCCGGAGAAGGTATTGTAGAAACAAAGAGCGGCGATTATGTGAAATATAAAAACAACGTGTTGCAAACCAGTGGAACCCAGGATGCAGGAGAAAGCATCCATATCACTAAGACAGTGAATGATGCGGCCAATGGAATAGCATATTACATAGACAATATGCTGAAGTTTACAGAAAACAATGTGGGTTTTCACCTCGAAAAGCTGGCCACTCAGTTTCCTGCACAATATGCAGATTTCTATTTTATAGTTTCCAATGCCAATACCATTTATACCACTAACACAAAGGCTATTAATGGTGTTAAAACGGGTGTTGATGATAAATATACTATATTTTCACCATCGAACGCGGCTATAACAGAGGCAGTAAAAGCAGGCTTGTTGCCCGGTAATACTACAACAGGGGCATTAAAAAGAACAGGATTAAGCGTAGTTGATGTAGATATGATGAGGAAGTTTGTTCTTTATCATATCATCAATGGGGAAACAATTGCCATTGATGGGAAAAAATCCGACACCTATCTAAGCATGCTGCAGAAAGATGACGGCACACCAATATTGATTGATGTGGTAAATTCTCCTTCGCAATTAATTGTGCAGGGAAAAACTCCTGTAGGAACAGCAGGATTTGCCACTACCAATTTTAATCAAAGCAACCAGCTATCTAACAGGAGTTTGATACACTCAATTAACAGTTACTTAAATTATAACTAGCCAATTTGCATAACCTAAATTATGAAATTTACTAAACACTTATTTTTATTATTAGTACTGATTATTTGTGTGTGTAATCTCCATGCTGTTGCTCAGCAGATTACCATAAGGGGAAAAGTAATTGATAAATTAGACAAACAACCTGTTGTGGGTGCCTCTGTAACCGAAGTAGATAAAGACAAGCGTACCGTTGCAGGAGTAATAACAGATATTAACGGAAATTTTGCACTCAGGCTCTCCAATCCTAACAATCAGATCTCGGTATCTTTTATTGGATATTCGGCCTATAACTCCGGGCCTTTAAATAATAGGACAGAGTTAAACGTAGCACTTGAATACGGTTCAAAAGAACTACAAACCGTAACCGTTACTGCAAGAAAGGAAATTAATTCTGTAACAGATTTGCCAATATCCGAAAGAAATAATACCCGGGCAATTGCCACTATTTCTGCTGAGAAACTATCCGAGATACCTGTAGCTTCGATAGACCAGGCTCTGCAGGGTCGTTTATCGGGTGTAGATTTTGGTACAACCTCTGGCGACCCGGGTGCAGGGATGTCAATACGTATACGTGGCACATCATCTATAAGTGGCTCTGCCCAGCCGCTAATTGTACTGGATGGAATGCCTTATGAGACAGAAGTTCCGGACGATTTTAACTTTGGAACTGCCGATGACCAGGGCTATGCACAACTATTAAACATTGCTCCCTCGGATATCTTAGAAATATCGGTTTTAAAAGATGCTGCATCTACAGCCTTATGGGGCGGAAGAGCGGCAAACGGTGTACTGTTAATTACTACAAAACGGGGCGCAAAAGGTAAACCTGCTATAAACTACAATTATAAAGGCTCTCTGGCTTACCAGCCTAACCCGATTCCTTTACTTAGCGGGAACCAATATTCTATGCTGATTCCCGAAGAAATTATGAATTCAACAGGACTGCCCATTGATTTTTTAGGGAATGAGGGCCAGAATAAAGCATTTCAATACGATCCTTTAGATGCATACTATTACTATAACTATAGTAACAATACCGATTGGATGAGCACAATTACCCAAACCGGTGTTACACATGATCAAAATGTATCCATCAGTGGTGGGGGTGAAAAAACACGGTACTACAGTTCCTTAGGCTATTTAAGTCAAACAGGAACAACAATAGGTACCGATTTAAAGCGTATTACGGCGAAGATCAACCTCGATTATATTGTTTCTTCTAAACTTCGCTTCAGAACAGATTTAACCTATACCCATGTTGATAATAACTTAAATTATAGTGGCTCTTTAAGAAGTGTGGCCTTAAATAAAATGCCTAATATGTCTCCCTTCGAGTATAATGAAAAGGGAGATATTACCGGAGTATATTTTTCTCCGGAAAGTAACATTCAGGGCTTTTACGAGGGCTTAGATGATGGAAAAATAAAAGGGACGGTAAATCCGCTGGCAATGGCCAACGAAGGCTTTAGCTATCTTCAAGGTGAAAGAATAACACCACGCTTCAATCTGAGTTATGATATTCTGCCTAATAAAGAGCTGTACTTTACAGGTGACGTGATGTTTGATATCAACAATACGAAGTCTAAAACTTTTCTGCCACAAATTGCTACAGGAAGACCGAGTTCTGAAACTACAGTGAATCGGGCATCTGATGCAGATGGTGACTCTTACAGAGTACAAACAAAACTAAATCTTGTTTATCAACCCATTCAAACAGAAATGCACTCTCTGCAAAACCTGGTGTCATTCCAAACGATAGATGATAGGTCTAATTCATACAATGCGATTACGGCCAATACGGCCTCTTCCTATCTTCAGGATCCGTCAGTACCGTCTATTAATTTTGGTTCAGGCCTTGAACTTAAGTCAACTAATGGGCAATCGAGAACAATGGGTCTGGTTTTTCAAACTCAGTACCAATACATGGACAGGTATATTCTTAGTTTAAATGCCAGATTAGATGGGAACTCTAAATACGGTCCTGATAATAGATTCGGGATTTTTCCTGGTATTTCTGCAAGGTGGAGAGTTTCAGGGGAACCGTTTATGAAGAAGTTTGAGGGATTTTTGGATGATTTTAGTGTAAGAGCCAGTTACGGATCTACTCCAAATGCTCCTGGTAGTAATTACGCATTTTACAGTACTTACAGCCCTTTTTCATGGTCTTATTTAGGAAATGCTGCCACAAGTCGGTCTTCTATGGCCTTAACCCAACTGAGATGGGAAACCGTTGTCGGTAAAAATTTAGGTTTCAACTTATGGATGTTTGATAGCAGAGTGAAAATTGATGCGGAGATCTATCAGAATACCACTAAAGATATGTTCTTTAAAGATTTACGCATACCTAACATTAACGGCTTTTCTGATGTTGATATGAATACTGGTGTAATGAACAATGATGGATGGGAATTAGGAGTAATAACTGTTCCTTACAAAGACAAAACATGGAATGTGAGTGTGGAATTCAACATCTCAAGAAATGCCAATAGCATTCAATCAATTTCTGAATTTTATCCAAGAGAGAGTGTAAAAGGATTACCCGGTCTTGGAAATTATAAATCTTATCTAATAGAAGGTAATCCGTTTGGCTCATATTATGGTTTCAGATATAAAGGTGTGTATGCTACTGATGAAGAAACCATTGCTAAAAATGCAAAAGGAGAGCCTATTATTGGTCCAAATGGACAGATTGTCCACATGGTTTATAATTATCCAAGTATTGGTTATCAATTTAAAGCAGGAGACGCCATTTACGAAGATGTTAATTACGATGGTAACATTGACGAAAAGGATATGGTGTACCTGGGAAATGGTTTGCCTAAAATTAGTGGAGGTTTTGGAGGAGAGGTAGGCTATAAGGGGGCACTAAGATTACGGTTATTCTTTAGTTACAGGTATAAATATGATATAGTTAACAAAGCTCAGATAACAACAACCAATATGTACGGTGTAAATAACCAGAGTACTGCTGTACTAAGAAGATGGAGAAACCCGGGTGACATCACAGACATGCCTAGAGCATTATATAACGACGGCTATAATTGGTTGGGCTCTGACAGGTATATTGAAGAGGCTTCCTTTATTCGTTTAAGTTCTGCTACGTTAAATTACCGTCTCAATCAGAAATTGCTAAGCAGGTTAAATATCAATTCGGCTAATATTTACCTCACTGGATATAATTTAATGACCTGGACAAATTATACCGGTCAAAATCCTGATGTCAGTATTGTAGGGAAGAACAGCCCCTTTGCTTATCCGGAAGATGGTGCGCTTACTCCCCCGTCAAGAATGTATACTTTAGGTTTAACTGTTGGATTTTAATAAAGAAGTGATGAATATCAATACAAAAGCAATAATAAGTAGGGTAGCCATTATTCTCATCATCCTTAGCTCCATAAGTTTTACATCATGTAAAAAATGGTTAGATCTGCAACCAGAGGATGGCCTGATTGAAAGTGATTACTGGAAAACTAAAGAGCAGCTGAAGGCTGCAGTTATGGGATGTTATGCCTCTATGCAGGATGGGAGCGCTATCCCCTTAACAAAATATCTATTTATGTGGGGAGAACTGCGAGCCGATATGGTGAATATAGGTTTTGCTGTAGACGATAATACCGATCTGAATACACTTAATAATCTAAAGCGAGATCAATTATTTTTAATCCGTACAGAAATTGATGCGACTAACAGTATCGCGAATTGGGAGGCAGTATACAAAACCATTAACTTATGTAATGATGTTATAAAAAATGCATCTCAGGTCTTAGAAACAGATAATACCATCACACAAACACAGGTTAATCAATACCTGGCAGAAGCTTATGGTTTACGTGGCTTAATGTATTTTTATTTGCTAAGGACTTTTAAAGAGGTTCCTTTAAAGTTACAACCCACTACATCTGATAAAGAATTGATCGCAATGCCAAAAAGTTCTGCAGAGGAAATTACGGCGTCAATCATCAATGACTTAAAATTTGCTGCTGAAAACGGCGCAACATCTTATCCCTCTATGGCAGAAGACAGGGGACGGGTAAACAGCTACACAGCTTATACAATTTTAGCTGATGTTTACTTATGGAACGAAAATTATCAGGAATGTTTGGATGCCTGTGCAAAAGTAAAAGAATCCGGTCGTTATAGGTTGTTGCCAAAAGGTATAGAACAATCTGCTTTTGCTTACAATGTTTTTTTTAACAAAAATTCGATTGAAAGCATCTTCGAAATCCAGTTCGATCTTCAAAAAAGGAACCCATTTTGGAATATGTTTGGCTCCACATCCAAGGAATTTCAAACGTCAGACTATATTATTGAAGGAGGGCTTTACGGGATAGACTTTAATGATGTGAACAACAGAGATATTCGTGGAAATGGTACATCGTATAATGAAGGGGGTGGTAATATTATAAAATTTACTCAAGGCAGGACGGACGCAACTTCTATAAGTAACTGGATAGTTTACAGATATGCAGATATTTTACTAATGGAAGCTGAGGCGCTTACCTGGCTAGCTCCCGGGAATGCAGATAATGAGACAAAGGCTTTGGTAATTGTTAATAATTTAAGGGACGTAAGAAATGCATTACCATCTACCACTAACGGCCCAATAGAAATACCAATTGCCGGAACGGGAGAAACACAAAAAATTTCTGATTTAATTTTAGAAGAACGATCCCGTGAGTTTGCTTTTGAAGGAAAAAGATGGTTTGATGTTTTAAGACATGCAAAACGTGGAGAATATGCCGGAGATAATATTGATATTATAACTTCCATAGGTTCTGCAAACGCACTTCCAAGTAAGCAACAAACTGTAATTAATAAATATAAAGATCGGCGTAGCCATTACCTGCCAATATATTTTACAGAATTACAAACCAATAAAGCTTTAGTACAAAACTCATTTTATTAAAAACATAATTAACTGTATAATGAAAAAAAGAATAACAATACAAGCGGCATGGATATCGGTGTGTATCCTGTTGTTTACATTAAGTTCTTGCAGAAAATCAAATCTTGTGCTCACAGCCACAGATGCAGTGAATATGACCAGCTACCTGGGCAATCATCCCGAAAAATTCTCGGAGTTAAGTAAAGTCCTCGAAAAATCGGGCACCGCGTCCTTTTTAGATGCCTATGGTAGTTATACATTTTTTGCTCCAGACAACAATGCTATTAAAGCCTACCTCGATAAGCAAGGTAAAAACAGCATTGATGAGATTGAAAAGGAGCAGTGGATAAATTTTGTGAGATTTCATTTATTAGAAGATTCTATTCCAACATCCCGTTTTACAGATGGAAAGTTGAAAACTCTTACCATGTTCGGGCAGTATCTGGTTACGGGCTCAGAGAGTATAGCAGGTGTTACAAAAGTGAGAGTTAACAGACAGGCCAATATTATACAGCCCAATATTTCTGTGGGTAACGGTTTAATACATGTAATAGATGCTCCTTTAGAGCCAGCAACTTTAACTGTTGCACAGCTGCTAAAACAGGACAATAATTATTCGATATTTACAGAAGCCCTGGAAACTACAGGGCTTTATGCAAGGCTTGATAAACTGCCTGCGAAAAATACTGTAGAGGCAGAAAAGTGGTTAACCGTTATTGCCGAAACCAATGATGTTTTTAAAGCTGCTGGTATTGAGTCTTATTTAGAACTGAAAAACAAAATATCTCCAGGCGATGACAATGTAACCTCTGGTGAAAATAAATTGAACTTATTTATGAGGTATCATATTTTATATGAAGCTAAATACCTTGCCGATATCATTAGTGCCAGTGCCCATAATACACTTGCCCCTCTGGAAGTATTAACTTCCAAATTGTCGGGAGGGAAAGTACTAATTAATGATGATATTTTTAATGGTATTTACGAACCAGGATTTGAATTATTAAGAAATGTAAGTGATCTATCTGCAAATAATGGTGTCATTCATCAGGCAGAAAAACATTTTGAAATTAAGTTAAGGTCACCATTTAGAGTTGATTTTGACGTATGTACTTTCCCTGAAATGTTAAAAAACTCGGAGTTTTATGGTAAAAAGGATTATACTTTTAGCAGTGCACAGGCCAGTAATTTATCAGAATTGAGATTCTCCTCTACTATGGGGAATGATAATAATAACAACCTGATCTACCGTTATGGAACGTCGGCAGGTACATCTAAAACTTCTGTAAATACCGATGTCTTAGTAGTACCATTAGACCCTGCAGGTGCCAACGGGAGACCAAAATGGGCCGAATTTAAAACTCCGCTACTTGTAAAAGGAAAATATAAAGTTTGGATTGGCTATTACACTCAAGCTCAAAGCAGCAGTAACGGAGGTTCTAATATTATTGCTCAGGCATCAATAGGGGCCGAAAACAGTACAGAAAGGACCTTGTTGAGCAATTCGAGAACCATAAGTTTTAACACAAAAAGACCAGGCCAACCGGCAGATGTAGAAGAAGCAATTGGGTGGAAAATTTATACTGAGCCAAATTCAGGTTCTCAGGTTGCCAGATTAATGGGTACTGCAGATATTCCGCAAACAGGTAGATATTGGTTAAGATTAGAAGCTATTGGTGTTGGTAGCAATGGTGCTCAAAACACCAATAATATAGATTTGATCCAATTTATCCCTCTGGGAGAGGATCAGCAATACCCAAGATTTAAACCTTCTGGGGAACTAATTCCTAGACCTTAAAATTTAATTGTAAGGAATAAAAAATTGAAACTTTATCCACTCTGCTCATTAACTGCAGAGTGGTATAATCAATAACAATCCTTATAAAACATGCTCATATGAATAAGAAAATTTATAAGTATTCAATTTGTGTTATAGCTATTTGCATTACACTACTGTCGGCTTGCCAGGATCCCTGGAAAGAACAGGGAAATATGCAGCTTCAATCCAGTAAGACACTTTTAGAAGAAATATCTTCCAATCCGGATTTAGCTACTTTTTATAACTTGTTAAAGAAATCAGGTGTAAATAAAAGATTGGAAGAGTCGAGATCGTTTACAGTTTGGGCCCCAAATAATGCCTCTTTAAATGGGTTAAGTCAGGATATAATAAATGATGAGGAGCAACTCATCACATTTATAGAAAATCATATTGCTTACCAGTCTTATTTTACCAAAGAAGCCGGAGCAAATGGAGTCTATTCCCGCTCTCTTAATGGAAAGAAACAATTGTTTACCAAAACAGGTTTTGATGAGATAACCATTCTGTCTGCAGACAATTATTTCAAAAATGGGGTGCTGCATGTTCTGGATGGTTATGTAACTCCTAAACAAAATGCTTATGAATATCTCTTGTCTTTACATAACAAGCAATCAGAATTTATAGAATCTCTTAATTACATAGGGTTAGATACCTCTAATGCAGTTATTTTATACTACGATCCCATAACGAATCAGCCGGTTTACCAGGAGGGAACTACTTTTCCTATACAACGAAACAGGCTTTTTGAAAAAGTTTCTAATATCGCTTCAGAAGATAGTTTAATCACCTATGTTATTCTTAATGATAGTGCTTTTGATTTTGAAGCTAATGCATTAAAATCATTTAACCATTTTTCGACACAGGAAGCTACAGATAGTTTATCAAAATGGCATGCAATCAAAGATTTAGTGGTGAATGGACTCCACCAGGGGGCGGATCTAAATAATTTGGTAAGTGTAACAGGGGTTAAGTTTGGAATTAGCCCTAATGATATCGTTGAAACAAAAAAATTAAGTAACGGAATAGCGTATATAGTAAGTAAGATTAACTATACTCTATTGGAAAACAAAATTCCCTCGGTTATAATAGAAGGGGTGATGATAGATTCCTTGTATCTTCCATCTTCTCCACGTGTTAAAACCTTAAAAGACTTCCAACAGGTAATCTATAAACAATTAGAAACATCAACTATTACAAGCTCTCCCAATCCTTTATTTTATTTCAGGTACAGGGCCAGCACTTACTCTGGTAAATATATGATTTATGCAAGAGCCAGAAATACGGTGTTAACAGTGCCTTTCTCTATGGCTGTAGGTATTGCCGCAAGAAGAGATTACACCAAAGATGAAGTAGCTGCATTTGAAAAGTCTAACTATTTTTCTATTCCGGTATTTGAGGAGGAGGACCCTACCACATTAAATGAAATACCAGTTAGCGTAGTTACTATTGGAAATGCAGGTAATAAGTATGTATACTTATTTTCATCTGCAGGGGCAACTTCTACATTGCCTACAGCATTGGCGTTAAATTATTTAAGACTAGTACCTGTTAATTAATATAAAGAAGAAATAACTTTTGATGCTATGCTATTAAAATATAAATCGGTTATTAAAGTGCTGATTCCTGGTTTGCTAACCGCGTTGCCGGCTGTTAGTTTTTGCCAAACTGATACCTTAGTAAAACCTGCAACAACCATAAGTAAAAATATAATTCAAATTACAGGTATAATTAAGGATGCGGCTACACAATTGCCTATACCCGGTGCCAATATTGCAGTAAATGCAATAGCCGCTACAATTTCCGATGAGAACGGTAATTTCAAGATCAATATCCCATCAAAAGAATATGCTTTACTTGTTTCTGCTGCTGGTTACACTACAAAAGAGGTTGCGCTTAGAGGGTTAAACACCGTAAGTGTTGCTTTATTTGAAGATGGCTATACTTCGGCATATGATAGAGTGTTAATGCCATTTGGAGAGCAATTTAAAAATAGTGTGCCTTACTCTGTGGTATCTGTAGATACTAAAGGTGCCTGGGGAAGGGTTAATGAAACTACAGACAGTTATTTACAGGGAAAAGTGTCGGGCTTAGAGAGCGTGAGGAAATCTGGTTCTCCGGAAATTGGGGCTAATATGTACATCAGGGGGTATAATAGTTTATATGCTGGAAGCCAGCCTCTTGTTATTGTAGACGGAGTTATCTATGATACGAAATCTTACGGAGCTTCATTAATTTCCGGTTATGAAAACAACCCTTTAAGTTATATTGATATTAAAGATATAGATAACATTACTGTAATAAAAGATGCTGCTTCTATTTATGGAACACGTGGGTCTAATGGGGTAATATTAATCACTACGGCAAAGGCCAAAGATGTGGCTACCAGGTTAAACTTTGGCGCCTTTGGCGGTTACAATATTGCCGGAGATAACTTGCCCGTACTCGGGGCAGATGACTATAGATTTTACCTTTCGGATATTTTAAAAACAAAAGGTTTAACTCAACAGGAGATTAACAATCTGCCTTATATGTCTAACCAGGTCACACCAGAATACTATAATTTTCATCAGCAAACCAACTGGCAGGATGTGGTGAGTGATAATGCCTCTTCCCAAAACTACTATTTAAAAGTTACTGGCGGGGATGACATCGCAACGTATGCTTTATCTTTGGGATATTTATCTAATGAGGGTACAATTGCCAGAAATAAACTCAATCGGTATCAAACAAGATTCAATGCTGATTTAAATCTGACTAAAAAATTAAAAGGGCAAGTAAATCTGTCTTTTTCCAGAAATGAAAGGAACATCAATCATCAGGGATTAGATTCTAGGCTCTCGCCCTTATTTACAGCTTTAGTAAAAGCTCCATTTTTAGCTCCAAGCATCATCAACGAGAGTAATGTTGCTTCTCCGAATTTATCAGATACCGATGTGTTTGGAATAAGCAATCCTGCTGCTCAGATTTCCAATTCAATGATCAATAAAGTAAACGGATACCGCTTTGTTGCAGGTGTAGGTCTTAACTATATTTTTAACAAAGAGTTTGAGCTCAGCAGCCGCTTTGGATTAACTTTCGATAAAAATCGCGAAAATTTGTTTGTCCCGCAAATAGGCATTGCGCCTGTTAAACTTGATACAGAAATTGGCTATAACCAAACGCTTGCGAGCGTACAACGCCTATTCTCAATTTATAACGATACGTATCTTACCTACCGGAAAGACTTTACCGGTAATCATAAGATTATTACAAATTTAGGCTTTAGGTATAACAGCAATAAGACTGAATATGATACGGGTCTTTCCTATAATACAGCAAGTGATGATTTTGTAACATTAAATGCTGGCCAGGGCAGTCTTCGTGTGGTTGGCGGGTCTTTAGGTAAATGGAATTGGTTAAACACCTATGCCAATATTAATTATTCTGCAAAAGATAAATACTTTTTTAGCTTTAATGTAGCTGCAGATGCTTCTTCCAGGTTTGGCGCAGAGATAAAGGACGCTCTAACTATAAACAAGGTAAAGTACGCGGTTTTACCATCTTTATCTGCTGCATGGCTTATATCCTCAGAAGATTTTTTGGCTAATAATAATTTTATAGAAAGCCTTAAGCTGAGAGCAAGTTATGGCCTGGTTGGAAATGATGATTTGGGAAATTATACTTCAAGAAGTTATTACTCTTCCCAGAATTTTTTAGGCAGACAAGGTTTGTTAAGAGGTAATATCGCCAATCCCGAGATAAAATGGGAAACCAATACAAAGTTCAACTTAGGTGTAGATGCTTCGGTATTGAGCGAGAGATTGAGTTTTAGCTTAGATTTTTACCATCATCGAATTAATGATCTGATAGTTTATGAGCCATTGCTTGCGCCAACAGGTTTTGATTTTATTATCACCAATACGGGTGCAATGAAAAATATGGGTGCAGAGGCTGCGGTAAATGGCAGACTATTAAATAGAAAAGATGTAAAATGGGATTTAGGTTTTACCCTATCAAAGAACAGAAACGAGGTAACAAAACTCCCATCAGGTGAAGATATTTTAACAGACTTTGCCTGGGCAACTATCCTTACAAGAGTTGGTGAAACCTCAAATTTATTTTACGGCTACAAAACTAATGGGATTTATACCTCCGATTTGGAAGCAGCCAATTCTGGTATAAGTAACACCATTACCGATAACAATTTTCCTGTAAGAGGCGGTGATGTGAAATTTGTTGATACCAATAATGATAACATTATTGATGAAAAAGACCGGCAGGTAATTGGAGATCCTAATCCGGATTTCGTGGGTTCTGTATTCAACAATGTTTCCTATAAAAGATGGACATTAAATACGCTTTTCACATTTAGCCTGGGTAACGATATTTATAATGGCATCAGAGCGAACATAGAATCTATGAGCAACTATAACAACCAGTCTGTTAATGCGCTTAACCGGTGGCATGTAGATGGACAGCAAACGAATATGCCGCGGGCCGAGTGGGGAGATCCTATGCAAAACAGTCGTTTTTCTGATAGATGGATAGAAGATGGTTCTTACCTAAGACTCAGGACAATTGCTTTAAATTATGATATCCCTTTAAAAATTGCTGTCATCAGAAATGCATCGGTATACGCAATGGCGAATAATCTCTTTACACTTACAGATTATTTAGGTTTCGACCCCGAGTTTAGTGCAGGAACAAGTATGTTTTCAAGAGGAACAGATATTGGATTAAATCCTCAGTATAAATCTGTTCAAATAGGATTAAGAATTGGTCTATAATCAAAATAGGATAATATAATGATTAGCAATACATTCAAAAAGATAAATAAAACATTAATGGTTGGCTTGGTTTGCGTTGTATCACTCAGCTCCTGTCAGAAAATGTTTGAGATACAACCAGAAGATAAACTGGATAAAGAACAGATGTACCAAACAGTTTATGATGCGGATGCAGTTATCATTGGCTTGTATGGTAAATTATCCGCTCTGTCAGAACAGTATATCATTTTAAATGAATTAAGAGGAGATTTATTGACGGAAACCTATAAATCTAATCCATATTTAAGGGAAATCAATGAGCATCGGGTAACAGAGAATAATCCATATGCTAGTCCAAAGCCTTTTTACGAACTGATTGCCAATTGCAATGATGCGATGTTTAACTTTCAGATCATGAGGGAGAAAAACATCTTAAATGCAGTAGAATTTAATCAGAGATATACTGAAGCTGGAATGTTGAGAACATGGCTTTACCTCCAGCTGGGCGTTCATTTCGGAAAAATACCCTACGTTACAGAACCTATTTTGGATGTAAATGACGTGAAAAATGCTGCCAAGTTCCCCAAACTTACTTTTGATGAGCTTTTGGATAAGCTATTGGAATTTACAGCCACAATACCGGAAGTTTACCTGAATCAGAATACTTCATCTGCAAGTCCGACGCTAATTGCTAACATGAGCGGTTATCCTGTATTAAACGGGGTGTTTAAGTTTTTTATTCATAGAAAGGCATTGGTAGCTGATCTTAACTTATGGAAAGGTAATTATTTAAAAGCTGCAGAGATATACAAAAACATCATGGAATTGGATACCTACACAACATCCAATAACGACCAGTCTATAGATAGATACGATACCTATAGAATTGTAAATGATAACTCTGGCAGATTCAACCTAATGACCACAGGTTTAGAGATCCCATGGTCTGCAATTTTTAATGATGCCCTAGACTCTAGAAAAGTAAATATTGAAAGAATGTGGACATTGCCTTTAAGCAAAGATTTTACCCCAAGAAATCCGCTATTGAACTTATTTGAAGCTTCTTTAGACTATGCCGTGAAACCCTCTGTTCTATCAATAAATAATTGGGACGGACAGGTTCGCGATGATGGTAGTTTAACAGATAGAAGAGGTTTAATGGCATCTTATTTTTTAGTTAATAATAATGAGCCTCAGGTAGCTAAATATACATTGAAGTACAATTTACTGGAGCCATTTGAAAAAACCGGGATATGGGTACTTTACAGAGCAGCAACTATGCACCTTCATTATGCAGAGGCCGCTAACCGATTGGGGTATGGTGCAGTTGCCGGGATAATTATAAATGACGGTTTTAAATCACAAGGCAAAACTTATGCTACCAATCCGGTTCCTTTTGATTTTGATGGCTCTACAGGTACAATAAATGGAGATTGGTACCGTAATATCGGGATTAGAGGCAGGGCAGTAAACCAAAACGTTGCTATAGAAGCTACGGATGTAGTAGACACCGAAAATAAAATTATTAATGAAGCGGCTTTGGAACTTGCTTTTGAAGGCTACCGCTGGCCAGATCTGTTACGTATAGCCTTGCGAAGAGAAGCTTCTGAACCTGGTTATTTGGCAGATAAGATAGGAGATAAATTTGATGCAGAAGGCAAACCTTCCGGCGATATCAGGGGGAAATTAGCCAGTAAAGATAATTGGTACTTACCCTTTAAATGGTAATTATGCATTGATAAGCTTATAAGCCTTTGCCAGTTTAGCATTATTATTGAATATTTATGATGAAAAGCAAAATGATTTTTTTTAGCCGATACTATAAATGCTTTCTATTGATATTAATTTGGGGG
>JAZQRF010000302.1:0-4981 GCA_045629485.1 Pelobium sp.
GCTGCTGTATCGGGCTTTTTATATTTCAGAGCCAGCTCGGCAAAAAAAGAGGCCAATTACAGGGTGAAACTTTTTGAGGAACTATCTGATGAATTTAAGAACTTCAAATTAAAATCTAATGAGAATGAAAAGAAATTAGCCAGAGCCCTTCAAGATGAAAGAAATAAGCTAGCTGAATATAATATTAGATAATTATCCTTTTCATCTCAAAAAATTATTATTTCTTAGCTCTTTTATTTAATTCTTCTATCGGCATATTTTGCATTCTGCCAATAGGTTCATTTCCCCGGTAAGTAATTACTCTTAATAGCTTAGCATCTACCGGAGGTATAAGCCGCTCTGTATATTTAGGATAAAATCTGTCAGGGAAAGAATTGTCAAAACTGTAATAAATATCCAGGCCTTCTACTTCTGTGCTTAATTCGACCAGTAATTGGCCGTCTGCAGATTTACTAACCTTAAAGATGGGATCATAGGCACTGGGAGCATATTTGGTTTCGGCTACATTCAATCGCTTGAAGTGAGCCTCTACTCTGGCAAAGAAATCTGTCCAATTTTTCTTTTCTTTTGGAGACCAAACTGATTCTGCTATAGCAAAACCTCTGGGCCAGGTCATATATTCTGCCTGCCTTATATTGTAGATCTGTTCTGTCCAGAGGTTTGCTTGTCCGCCCATAATAAATTTAGGATCTGCTCCCTCTGGTATAGGCTCAAACTGATAGGCTTTACTCAAACGTAGACTCGCATAAACTGGTGGCTCAGTTATGGCATCCGCCTGCATAAAATCCAGGTAGGCATATTGGTGAGGACTCATTACAACTGGATGTTTCAGCTTAGAAGCTTTAACTCCATTTTCTGAATTCCTCCAGCTCATAATCCCCGCATCAGTAGGTAAACCGCCTTCCAGAATTTCGTCCCAACCCATAAATTTCTTACCTCTCTGTTTCACTAGTTTTAGAACTCTTTTTTCAAAATATCCCTGTACCTCATGCATGTTTTTAAGATTCTCCCTTTTCATGAGCACCTTAACGGCTTCACTCTTCTGCCAGAAATTTATAGGTGCTTCATCTCCTCCCATATGGATGTACTCAAATGGGAAAAGCGCTGCTACTTCGCCTATCACTTTATCAAGGAAATCGTAAACCTTTTCATTTGCCGGACACAAGGTATTATCTACAAGCGCAATTGGAGGGGCCCCTCTCGACCAGTCCATAATTCTTTCTCCTGAACGTACCTTATAATTTTCTGCTTCGGGCGTACATGATAATTCCGGATAACAAGCAATAGCTGCAAGGCTATGCCCAGGCACATCTATTTCTGGCATAATATTCACAAAACGCTCCTTAGCATATTGCACCAGTTCTTTGATATCTTCCTGTGTATAGAACCCCCCATAGTTGCGAGGCTCATCTGCAGCAGGAGGAATAAAGTTCCCAAATTCGCCTACTTTATTCACCCGCCAAGCCCCGGTCTCTGTAAGCTTAGGAAAACTTTTAATCTCTATTCTCCAACCTTCATCATCCGTTAAATGCAAATGCAGGATATTGTATTTATAGCGAACCATCCCGTCTATATACTGCATTACTTCTTCTTTGGTAAAAAAATGTCGGGCCACATCAAACATTAATCCTCTCCATTTGAGGCGTGGATAATCTACAATCTCTACACAAGGCAAAGACCAGTTAACCTCTTTAACGGGCTGCTTACTCTCAATCTCTTTGGGAAATAGTTGCAACAAAGTTTGTACCCCGTAAAACAATCCGGCACCTTCATTTGCTCTGATAACTACTCCTGACGGAGTGACCGATAAACGATAGCCCTCTTTGCCCAACTCACTATCTTCTTTCTTCAACAGGACAAAACTGATAGTAGCTGCAGATACCGGCTCGTTTATTACGCTAATAAAAGCCCCGGTTGAGGATATCAGTTTCTTTTTAAGGAACGAAACTGCGTAATTGGTTTTTTCCGAACTTTCTGCTTTCAATACTATATTAAGAGGTAAATTAAAAGTACCTGAATTTTTTATTACCGAAACCGGTTCCGGAATGATGGCAATTACAGGATCTGCTGACTGTGCGTATAGGTTAAGAGTAAATAGAGAGGTTAATAATATCCAGATAATTCTTTTCATTCCAAATTGATTGAGTACTGTCTGGGACATCTGACCGCTGTAGGTTCCCATCTTTTTTAGATACTTCCTTTTAAAAACTAATTTACGACCTTATTACTATCTATAAAATTTCATTCCTTCTATTTCATCACAGGCTTGGCTGCCTCAGAAGATAATAAACCAAGAGAAGGCGACTGTATTAAAACAATATTTAAGATAAGAAATTATAAGGTGCATTTATAACGACAAGCGTCTTATTAATTCTGCACTTTGTACTCTTCCCTTCTCCAGCAAAGGTTCAAAAAAATCTTTAGCCTCTTTAAAATGAGTTTTATAGCCATCCATATCTTTATACTTTATTATAGAAGCCCATTCTCTAACGGCGGTATGGAATTCAAGATCATCTCCTCTTATGCTTTTATCAAACAGGGCTGTCTGAATAGAATCCTCTAGGAGGGTTTCGTTCTTAAACAAATATTCTACAATACCCAGACGTAATTTAAAAGGAGGCGTTTGACAGATCAAATTATCATAAGGATTAACACCCAGATGGTACCATGCATCTACCATAGCGAGTAAACTTAAATGAGAATTTGATTTCGCCAGTTCTACATGCGACCCTATACTGAATTCTTTCATGATCTGGTCTTCAAACAAAATGAGGTTGGTTTGCCCGTGAAATACAAAGTCTCTTGCTCTGTAAATTCTATCTCTGAAACTTGCTTCGTCTTCCTGTATCATCATCTTAAACAATTCAGATTCTGATTGTGCGTAAGCGCTTATTTGCTTAGAGGCATATGGATTAAGAATAGCCAGTCCTGAATACACGTGAGCTTTATAACTAAAAATCCTCAGCGTTGTTAAAATCTTCACATTGTCTATTCCCGAAACGTAAGCACCACTTTCCCATGGATAACATCCTGCATTTTTCCATGCTGTACCCATACTTTCGAATCCCATATGGGTAACCGCCTGGGTATCTGCCATAATTTGATCATGCTGGTGGTAATCATTTAACTCAATCATTTCTGATTCGAGCTTTGCCAGGATCCCTTTTGCCCGGCGATAGCTATCATTAGAAATTCTATGAGGCGCAACAATGAGCTTTTGGCCTTTTGTTTTAAAGCCCGCACCATGGAGAGAATGAGTAATGATCAACTCTGTTTCTTTAGGAAGGTATTTTTCAAAAGCTTCTATTTCCGGAGTTTTCACAGAGGTCATTCCTGTAACAATAGCCCCTTGTTTAGTTGAGAGGGCACAAGCTGCCACAACCTCCGCGATTTTTTCTGCTTCTACAGCGTAAAAGATAAAATCGCATAATTTAGAGACCTCAAGCCCATCATTTAAAATAACAATACCATAAGGACTCAGTTCCTCTATTAAACTTTGCTTTCTATTTGGTAAATCACAACCAAAAACCTCCAGGCCGGTTTCTGCAAACTTTAATGCATAAAGTTTACCCATATCACCTAAGCCTATAATGCCAATTTTCATTAGGGTAAATGTAGTAAAAACTGAATAAAGGACACATTAATAATATTAAAGAGGCAGTTTACCTGTCGAATTTGAGACTTAAGCATATCGAAATCATATTATTATAAAAAATAGTCTAATTAACAATAAAAATGGCACAATTATAGCGGACAGCAGTATGTTAATCAACAAAAAAATAAGATGAAAAAAATTTTTCTTTTAGCAATTGCAGTAGTTGCTTTCACATTTACACAAGCTTCTGCACAATCTTACAAAAACGCCATTGGTTTAGGTTTAGATTTTGGAAACGGTTCAACATTAGTTGGTCCATCATTTAAACACAAATTTAGTTCAAACGCTGCTGGTCAAGCTGAATTGCTATTTGGAGACAATAGCACAAGATTACAGGCTTTCTATCAGTATCACCAAGGTATTGCGGGAGCGCCTGGCTTAGATTGGTATATCGGTGGTGGACCTGGTTTAAATTTCTTTAGTGTTGGAAACTACGACCAAACTAACTTTCTTTTAATCCCTATGGCAGGTTTAGATTTCAAAATACCGGGTGCACCCATAGCGATGTCTTTTGACTGGAGACCTACTGCATGGGTTGGAGATAACAGCGATTTTGAGGCAGGAAGATTTGGTTTCGGCTTTAGGTTTGCTTTCTAGATTCAAACTTTCATACTTTGAGGCCGGCTAATAGTCGGCCTTTTTTGTTTAGACACGATGATATTTTAAATAAAAAGGCGCTTCGAAAACTCGAAGCGCCTTTTTATTTAGATCATATCTTGTCTATCACACTTTAATTTCAACCTCAACACCAGAAGGTAATTCAAGTTTCATTAAAGCATCAACAGTTTTAGCCGAAGCACTGTAGATATCTAACAATCTTTTGTAAGAACACAATTGAAATTGCTCTCTTGCTTTTTTGTTAACGTGTGGAGAACGTAATACAGTGTAAATTTTCTTCTCTGTTGGAAGAGGAATTGGACCACTAACTACTGCACCCGTAGGTTTAACTGTTTTTACGATTTTCTCAGCAGATTTATCTACTAAATTGTAATCGTAAGATTTTAATTTAATTCTAATTCTTTGGCTCATTGTTTTTTTAGTTATGATCTTCCGTTAGAGCTATTAGTAACAGAGACCTTGTTCAATTTGTTAATTGTTCAATTTGCTAATTTGACAATACTTAAATTAGAATTATCAAATGGACAAATTAAATATCTATATACAATTTGTTAATGCGAAATTGCAAAGTTAATTGACCAATTATCACATTAACAAATTGGCAAATTAATTATGCGTTTGCTTTAGCACCTTTTACTTTAGCAACTACTTCTTCCTGTACGTTTCTTGGAGCTGGCTCGTAATGATCAAACTCCATTGTAGATGTTG